>CAXAHZ010000077.1:0-7162 GCA_963968875.1 uncultured euryarchaeote | reverse complement strand
CCATGCATTATATGCTCTCAAAACCGATAGCCCGTTCAGAAGTTTTCCTTTATCGTATCTTAGGGTTTTTGGGCCTCGCTTGGCCTTACATGACAGGAATGGTTGTCCTTGCGGCGCTCGTAACGGGTTTCTTTGGTCCAAGCGAAGGATTCTTCCGATTTAGTGACCTTGGGGTTTGGATGGCAGTCCTCCTCGCTTCGTTGTTGGCAATACTCGTTTACGCGATGCTGTTTTGTTTGCTCGGGGTGTTGTGGAAACATGGGATTATACTTGCACTGCCATTTGCTGCTTGGGAATTGGGTATGATTTTGACAACGCTTGGCGCCCCTGATGCTGCAATACTACGGTTTTCCGTAATTGGATGGGCGATGAACATCGTCGATGCCGGCGCAGCTCTGGCCTGGACCGACACATCACTCCTCATTGAACTCGGACTTTGGGGGGGTGGAAGCAACAATGCTGAGCCCCTAACCGGCTCGCTGGCATTGGAGATATTTGCTTCAGATTCAGGATTGGGCTTGACTCCTCTGGTAACCATCGTTGTATCGATATGTGTGATGCTCTTCCAAGCTGTAACGTGTTGGTTTGTTGGTGGAGCATTGTTCAAATCCAAAGAAATCGATTGAGGTGAAGTGGATGGAGAATCAACCGGCCATACCCGAACACTTTGACGGAGATTTTTCCACAATGTGGGCTTTAGGGCAACGAAAACCGCTGTGGCACTTGACTTGGGATTGGTGGTGGTGGTTGGTCATGGTCGATGACCCGAACGGAAATCCAAGCGGAAGGCAATTGATGGTTCTGTGGTCAACTAAGGATAACGACATGGTCGATGTCAACGGAAAAGAATGGACGCCAAAAGGTCGTCCTGGATTTGACGATCACAACGCAATGGCCATCGATGGCATGGTGTGTGCTTGGTGGTTTGATGGAACGAGAATGCATGAGCCTTACATCAAACGTATTTGCAGAATGATTGCTTTTGATGATACGCATCCAGCTTGGCCCGGAAAAGGACTCGGAAAAGGTGGCGGTGCTGTTGTACCGTTGCTTTCAGAGGACCTCTCAATGGGCTTAACAAGCGATATGTCCAAATTTTGGCTTACGCTCAAAGGCGATGATAGTGCCATCAAAAATGGAGCACCGGAGGACATGCAACTGGAGTTTACGCCCTGGAACCATGCCATGTCAGTTGCCCGTCCCTCAACCGCAACATACGCATCAAACATGGGTTATGATATTCTCAGGGTCCACGGTACAAAGGTCAAGGGGAAAATCGGAGGAGAAGACGTCCAAGGGAGTGCTTATTTTCAGAAGGTATGTGTTCAAGCACCATCGCCCCCATGGTATTGGGGAGTGTTGCATTTTGAAGATGGCTCATACCTTGACTGGTTTTTGCCTCACCTTTCCCCAACCATAACCGCCCGAAATCCGAACCCGTGGAAACGCAGGGACATACAACACATTGGTCTTTCTCAAGGTGGATTATTTCACGACGCTAAAAATCAAAGAACTGAACGGTTCGGTAGAGTTGAAGTTATCAAAAGCACATCAAAGCGTGTTGAAGGGTCACACGGACAAAGTCCAAACTCTCCGCTCCCCGAGTTCTCAGTAAAAATGTGGAACGGAAGAACGAGTATACAGTTCAAAGTAGAAGCGGTCGATCGAGCTCATTGGCATTTTGACCAGCCTACGCGGGGAGGGATGTGGTCACATTTGACATACAACGAATACCCGCTGGAGTTGGTGAAATTGGAAATCATTGACGAATTTGGGAAACGGACGCGTAGCGACTACGGTTGGGCCAGAGGAAACGCTGAGCATTCTTGGGGCTTACTTCACTGAATTTTAAAACAAATTCGGGGTAAGGTATTTGTCTCAAGTGATTCTAAGGCTAACAGAGGCCTCACAATGTCCGAAGACTCACCTGCACCCGAAGACGATCAAAAAGCCGAGGCAACGACCCAGGAATCCTCAGAGGATGCCCGGATTGAAGCGCAAACAAAAAAGTACAGACTGATTTCTGGAGAAACTGTTTTGGAAAATGGAGAAGCACGACCAAGCACTCTCGCCTTCATTGGGATGTACTTCATCGGACTGCTTGTATTTGGCGTTCACATACTCTTTTCCAATCCCCCTGAAGCCAGCGGAGATGCTTCCTTTGGCGTCAAACTCCTTGCTACAATTCTCGAACTATCGTCTGGAGAAGATTTGCCGGTTGGATTTGTAATCGTCATGGGCGGCATAACATGGATCAACAGAATGCTCAATGTATCCACATCAGGCCGTTGGACTACCACTGCACTGCTCATCATCACACTGGCACCTGTTGTAGTACAAATTGACCAACTCATCGCAACTGTTGCAAACCTTTTCCTCGCAGAGAACATGGAGTCATTCATTCCAATTGATTACAGTTACTTTTGGTTTGGAATCGTGTTCACGCTTGGATTCTGGGGAGCAACATTGTTCTATCAACGCAGCTTTTCCTATGCGATAACCAGCAATGCTGTAATCTTCCAACATTCGTTCATGCTTTCTCGATCACATCGGCGCATTTTGTTTGACCGTATATCCGAGGTCATGGTAGAACGAACACCCATGGGAACGATTCTGGGGTATGCCACGGTAACCATCATGACCGATTCGGGAGTAGGCCTCGTAGACGAAACCGTTGGCGTGAGTGCGGGAAGTACCGGTGGCTCAGGGGCATCGGATAACTCAGGTGATTCTACAGCTACCAAAGTCAAGAGAGGATTTTTCAAATCGTTCTTTGCTTTCCTTACCTACCAACGTACTTCGCGCCGTGTTGACCCAGACCCAAAGCATTGCTTCTACAAAGTACGCAAGTGGGAAAACGTCAAACTGATGCTCAACGAGATGCACAAAAAGCATTCATCCTCCAATTTACTTGAAGACCTCAAGACCGCCATCACCAAAGACGAGTCTTGAATGCTTCAAGGGAGCCTTGAAAAGTACCATCCTCCACGCAGGGATACGAGATGGTTATGATGGCACAAGAATTACTCCAAGGCTCCATTGAAATGTTTAGAGACGGTGACCTAGACGGTGCTCTTGCTGAACTTGAATCAAAAATGAAAGAACACGCTGATGTTGCTGAAATCCACCACATGTGGGCTGAATTTGCAAACATGAAAAATACAGAAGCACAAGATGATGTTATTGCTGGGCGAAAAATAATGAAAGCCTACAAATCAGCCATGGAACTCGATGAAGAAAACATGGAATACATAGCAGACTTTGCATCCTTTGCTCTTGAATGCCGGCGCATTCCTGTCGCTGTTAAGGAATTTCAACGCTATGCCCGACGTCTTGAACTAGAAGACATTCCTGTTGATGAAATTTTATTCACCGCAAGCCGAAATCTCGTTGATGCCATTGAAGTGATGGACCCTTCTCGCAAGGCGCCCATGGTTCAACCATGGCTTAAGCAAGCTCTTGAGTGGTCAGTTCGGGCTCTAGGCTATACTGTTGAAGAAGCGATAGAGACCCTCGGTTCTGAAGAATGAGGTGCCGATGGTGGCCTCTACGGTTCGCCTTTTCTTCCGATTGGGTTATCTTGGCGATGCCTTTCATGGTAGCCAAATTCAACCCGACGTCCGAACCGTTCAAGGGGAATTAATTCGCGTCTTTCGTTCCCTCAAATGGCTCGACCCTGAAAATGAGGAACACCTTCTTGTCCTCTCAAGCAGGACCGATGCTGGCGTTCATGTGCGAATCAACGGAGGAATCGTTACGATGGAACGTGAATTGTGGAATGCACTAACTCCCAAGAAAATGATACGAGCAATCGATGACCGATTGGACAACAACATAGCCTTTCTCACCGTTGAAGAAGTGTTGGAAGATTGGAATCCTCGCTTGGCGGCTTTTCGAGTGTATAGGTACAGACTTGAAGGAATGGAATTTTGGAAAGTACCGGACATTGAGCAATTTACAGAATGGCTTCAACTCTTTGTTGGGACGTACGATGCAAGAAATTTTGCCCGATTAGAAGAAGGGAAGAATCCCATGAGGACGATACTCAGTGCTCAACCTTGGATTGAGAATGGACGACTCATCGGCTTTGAAATCACAGGTGAAGCATTTCTTTGGAATCAAGTTCGGAGAACCGCAAATGCTCTCTTTCGCCTAACAATAGGTGAATTGAGCGAGCGAGATATTGTAGAGGCCATAGAGCAGCCGTTAAAGCCAGTTGATTTTGGAGTAGCACCTCCTGAATGGTTGGTACTGTGGGGTGTCTCTTGGGAAGAATTCCCTCTTCCTAAATCCACCCATTTAACGGCCCTATCGCCCCCCCCTACCGGACGAAGTGCGGAGCGTACACGCCGATCTCGTTGGCAAAAAGCTGCACAACACGAGGTCAAAACCATGTTGTACAATGAATGGGCAACCATTGGCACCCTTCCGTTAAGTTATCACAATTCAGGGAAGTGAGAGGTGAACGACATCGCCGTCTTTTAGATTAAGATGTTCTCTCAAAAACGCAGAAGATATGACTTCGATAACGTCAACATGGCGGGTTAGGTCAGGAATCAAAAGAGCGCATTTGACCGAGACGTCACCGCTGGTTATCGTGGCATGGAACGCAGATGCGCCGCCAAAAGAAACACCATCTCGCAAGAAACCGCGAACACGGACGAGAGGATATTCTGAAACATTGTATTCTTGAGCTGCTTCACGAGCTGATTGCGGTGCATCTAGCGTGTCAATTCCTGCTTTTTGTCGCAAGGCGAT
The DNA here is from genome assembly GCA_963968875.1 of uncultured euryarchaeote. Lineage (GTDB taxonomy): Archaea > Thermoplasmatota > Poseidoniia > Poseidoniales > Poseidoniaceae > Poseidonia. The sequence continues at coordinate 2,404 of CAXAHZ010000077.1, read as the reverse complement.
GTACTGGCTGAGAATTTTTTGTTCCACGTGTATGTTGAGTGTACCGGGCCAAGCGGTCTGCCCCAGAATTTCACGAAACTGGTCTTGGTAGTGTGGCTGCGCCATGAAAACATGTGCTCTTCCAAGCCCACTGCTTACCTTTCCTAACAGGTCCATGTTCCACGCTAGAGTTTGCCCCTTTTTGAGTATGCGTTCTTGTCCACCTCCGAGTTGATATACTCTCACCAGTTCAAACCCCTGATTGAAATGGTAGAAGAAGAAAAGCGCAATTCAAAAGAAAAACCAATCAAAGCACCTGGTGATGGGGAATTCCATGTTGAAGACATGACACTCTATCTCTACGCATACAATCTTTTTGTTGCGCAGGTTATGAACCTTGAATGGCCTGAAGGGCATGCATTACCCGACGACTCCCAAACGATTCGGATGGTATTCCAGATGTATTGGAAACAACGGCACCGTCAACGTTTGGAGGAAGAACGAATGCAGAAGAAACGTAGCAGACAGAGCCCTGACGAGAATGAGATCACGGAGTTTAGGATTGGCGGCGAGGAGAATGTCAGAAAATTTCTCAGAGGATACTTTGAATCACACAGCGACGAAGATGAATATGAGGATGAAACTGTATTCATTGACCCGGGGGAATGTGAGCCTGACGAGGCACCCTCAACGGAAGATGCAAAAATCCGTCAAGACCGTTTTCAAGAAGACTGGGAGTAAGTTTTACTCACGAATCCCGGTTCCATAGGCGAGGAACTCTAAAGATGAGGTCTTACTTTTATTATTTTTTGCAAAGCTAATGGTTGAAGTCTCAATGCGTAGATTGACGATTGAAGAGCAACCCGTCTGGATTGCTTGCTCTTGCAAACGACGGATGACCTCTCTGCGGCCGTAACTCGTCACAACATCGTAAGAGTGCAATCGTCCACCGAAAATGGATTTACCAAACATGAAGAACATCTGTCCCATTGAAGGGCCAACTACGATGCTGGTATGGAGAAGTATTGCACTTGAGGCTGTACTTGTGCTTACTTTGTTTGAAGTGGTCGTCTTTTTATGGTTTCCAAACGCTGCGTTTTGTTGCTTTTCTTGAACGTCAAGTTTGTTCGTGATCGAACCTTGATACCATCGTCCAAGTGCCCAAGAAATCACTGGAAATCCGAACGTAGCGACTATTGCGATGAGGGCCACAATAAGCCCGATAGGAATCGTTTCGGCCATTAAAACGCCTCACTGGACGACAACAGCTGTTCCATAGCAGAAGAGTTCAGAAGCCCCGGCTGCGACGTTTGAAGTTGCGAATCTAACGTTGACAATTGCATTAGCACCGCGAGAATGGGCGTCTGCCATCATGCGCTGCAACGCCTCGTTCCTTGATTCATTCAAGAGTTCTGTGTATGCCTTCAATTCACCACCAACAATGTTTTTGAGGCCTGCGAAAATGTCCTTTCCAATGTGCTTTGCACGCACGGTTGAACCACTGACCAACCCGAGAGAATTTGCAATTGAGTGCCCCGGGATTGTTTCAACATTTGATAGCATCAATGAAATTTGGCTGGCATTTGTACTTTCCATGGCTATAATCCTAAGTTGGCCCTTTATGAAAGTTTAGGTACATAGATTAGAGTAGGGGTTGTTGACGAAGCCACTCTAAATCCGAGATGTAGAGTTGGCGGATATCATCCAATCCAAGGACAAGCATGGCAAGCCTTTCCAGACCCATTCCCCAGGCCAAGACTGGAGACTCTATTCCAAGTGGCTCCGTGACTTCGGGGCGGAATATACCTGCTCCACCGAGTTCAAGCCACTTACCGTGCCACTTCACTTCAATTTCAAGACTGGGTTCTGTATATGGAAAGTATGCAGGGCGAACACGAACTTCCGGATAACCCATCTTAGCATAGAAGGTTTTGAGGGTTGTCACGAGCATCTGAAGATTTGCTCCTTCTTCCATGATAATGCCCTCAATTTGGTGAAACTCGGGCAAATGTGTCCGGTCAATCGCTTCTTTTCGGAACACTCGGTCAACCGAAAAGACCCTACAAGCCTCTTTTGGATGCTTAGCCAAGTATTGGATGGTATTGACCGTCGTATGGGTGCGGAGAAGAGGACGTTGTGCAGTGTCAAACGAGAATGAACCGCCCCAGCCTGTTGAACCTGTCTCTCCTCCATCCTCATGGATGGACTTCCACTTGCCCATCAAGTCTTCTGGTAAATCCATTTTTGAAGGCTCTTTGAGGTAAAATGTATCTTGCATTTCCCGAGCAGGGTGGTCTTGAGGAATAAATAGGGCATCCATATTCCATCCTGCGGTTTGAACGTAATCATCGACCAATTCGGAGAACCCCATTTCTAAGAACACCGAACGAATTCGCTCGATCAGCGCCTGCATTGGGTGACTGCG
>CAXAHZ010000076.1:0-7163 GCA_963968875.1 uncultured euryarchaeote | reverse complement strand
TGATACGGATTCTGATGGTATCAACAACGAGGCAGACAATTGTCCCGATGATGCAAATCCAAACCAAGAAGACTTTGACAACGATGCCATGGGGGACGCTTGCGATGATGACAATGACAACGATTTGGTGAACAATTCTGATGATGCATTCCCATTTAATGTCACTGAGCATTCTGACTTTGACGGCGATGGTATCGGTGATAACGCAGACCCTGATGACGATAACGACGGCTTGAACGACACTGAAGACGCATTTGACAACGACGCCAATGAAACCACCGATACTGACGGTGACGGTATTGGTAACAATGCAGATGCAGACGACGATGGTGACGGCATTGTTGATGAAAGCGACAACTGTCCTCTGGTTTCAAACGCTGACCAAGCCGACGCAGACAACGACGGAATCGGTACAGCATGTGACGCTGATGAGGTTGAAGAAGAGACTCCAGCCGTGCCTGCCCTCGGCCTTGCTGCAACAGGGATGGTCGTTCTCTTAGCAAGCATTATTGCTCGGCGAGATTGAATGCATCGGCCCTTTGAAGAGCATTTTTTGTAAGAGCCTTCAAGAACGACGTGCAGAACCCCGAAGCAGGAGGGTCTTGTCTTGGCGACGATTAAAGAGCAAATCGAATTGATTCGCGCTGAAATCGATAAGACCCAAAAAAACAAGGCCACCAACGCCCACATCGGGAAGTTGAAGGCGAAAATCGCTCAACTCAAACTCAAAGAAGAGAGGGTTGCGGCTCACTCAAAAGCCAGTGGTGGAGGAAAGGGATTTGAGATCAGAAAATCAGGTGATGCGACCGTTGCCCTCGTTGGGTTTCCCTCGGTTGGAAAATCAACGCTTATTTCCAAGGTAACCGACGCCCACTCCGAGACCGGCGGCTACGCATTTACCACGCTAACGTGTATTCCCGGAGTGATGGAACACCGTGGTGCTAAAATTCAGATTCTTGACTTACCTGGTCTCATTAAAGGGGCCGCAGAAGGGAAAGGACGTGGACGAGAGATCTTGAATGTCATTCGCAGTGCAGACATGGTCCTTTACATCGTGGACCCGTTCCAAGACGGGCATTTTGATGTTCTCCATCGTGAATTGCACAATGCTGGACTTCGATTGAACGAACAAAAACCGCCAATCTTCATCAAGCGAACTGACCGCGGTGGAATTGAAATCCGCAGTACGGTAGAACAGACACATTTGACAAATGAGGAAATGGCGGATATCATCCGATCCTTCGGCTACACATCTGCTTTGGTCACCTTGCGTGAAGATTCAACAGCAGAACAGATTGTTGATTGTCTTGCCGGAAACAGAATTTACGAAACTGCTGTCATCGCAATCAACAAAATTGACATCGCTACCAAACATGATATCGCTAGAGCACGGGCTGCCCTTCCTGATGAATGGCCGGTGATGAATATTTCAGCATTCAAGGACATTGGCTTGGATGAAATGAAGGATTTCATCTACGACAATCTCGGGTTCATGCGAGTGTTCCTGAAGCCTCAAGGTCAAGAAGCTGATATGGAAGAGCCACTCATCGTAAAAGACGATTCAACCGTCGAAAACATATGCATCAAGTTGCATCGTGATTTCGTTAGGAAATTCCGATTTGCACGAATTCGTGGACCCAGTGCTAAATTTAACGATCAGCGAGTTGGCCTTGAGCATCAATTGAAAGATGGCGATGTTTTGACCATTGTCGTCAAACGATAATGGAAAGATATGATTTGCAGGGGTGGAATATTGAGCACCGTAGAAGTTCCTCAACAACCCATTCTCTATTCCTTCCGTCGTTGCCCTTACGCGATGCGAGCACGTATGGCAATTGTGCGGACCGAATTAGAGGTTGAACATCGGGAAGTGATTCTTAGAGATCGGCCCGGACACATGATGGAAATTTCACCGAAAGGAACCGTTCCTGTCATGCAGTTGATCGATGGTACAGTGATCGAAGAAAGCCTTGAAATCATGCAGCATGTGCTGAATTGGAACCTTTTGCCTCATGAAGAAGAGTGGGTTAACAGAAACGATAACGAATTTAAATTTCACTTGGACCGTTACAAATATCCAAACAGATACGAAGATGTTGACGAGCATGAGCACCGTGATGCGGCATGTAAGTTCATTCAATCCTTAGAAGAGGAAATTCCTACGGGCCATCTTAGCGACGCCATCTTTCCTTTTATTCGCCAGTTTGCCAATCATAACCGTGAATGGTTTGACCAACAACCTTGGCCTCATGTCCATCAATGGCTTGCTGAGAATTTGGATTCCGAAGAGTTTCGTATCTGCATGACGAAACACAAGCAGTGGAAACCAAACGAATGAATCGTTCGCCGTTTGGACTCTAGATTTCAGTCCCAAATGCCCATATCCATTCGGGCATCCTCACTTGCGTGTACCTTAGGGTCCCAACGAGGAGACCAAACCAAGTTAATGTGAACAGAATGCAAGCCCTCGGTTGAAAGGGCGGCACGATGAGCTGCAGCCATTATTTCAGGTGCTGCAGGGCATCCTGGTGATGTCAGTGTGAGGTCCACTTCGGCGTGAACGCCCTCGTCCTTTTCCTCAAAACGGACATCATAGACCAAGCCCAACTCCACAATTGACAGTTCAAGTTCAGGATCTTCAACTTCATCCAGTTGTTCAAACACGCTTTCTTTTGTCACCATAATTACTCAACTCCATCATAACGCAGTTCTGTCATTACTTTATCGTACATGTTACGAAATCCATTTGACCGACTAGGCGTGAGTGTATTCAACAGCCCCATTTCCTCCGCAAATGAAGGCGGTATCAGGACAGCTTGGGCGGGAGTAAGGCCGTCCAAAGCTATCGTTAGAATGCCCATCAATCCCTGAACCATACGAGCATCAGCCGAGGCAAGGAATTGGATGCGACCTTCGATGATCCCGATTCTAACGTGAGCCTCGGATTGACAACCTCTTACTCTGGTTTCATCGTCCCATTGATCTTGAGGCAACTCTACAACTTCGTCAGCAAGTTCAAACAGCATCTCAAGACGCTCCCTCTTGTCAAGCACGGATTGAAACTCTTCAATGAGTTCTTGAAGCGCTTCGGGATAGGTCATGCAAATTTCTCCACGATTACCTTCAGCTCATCTACAAATGATTCTGCTTCTTCTCTCGTATTGTAAACGTAAAATGAAGCACGAACGGTTCCCGAAATACCCAAACGAGTTAGCAAGGGTTGTGCGCAATGATGTCCGGTCCTTACAGCAAAACCACGTGCATCGAGGAGGTGAGCCATATCTTCGCTGTTGATGGTCGGGTGGAGGAAGGAAACAACTGCAGCATCATGCTCACCGTGGCGGCCATAAACATCCATTCCGAGACTGCGTAACTCGTCAGCGACCCAAGAAGCAATTTTTATGAGCCGTGCATGCTCTTTGTCGAGGTCAAACGATTCCATCCAGTCCAGTGCAGCAGTCCATCCAATAGCTTCCGCTATTCGAGGAGTTCCCGCTTCAAATTTGTGTTCATTTGTCTGGTATGTAGATCCGTCCACAGTCACCGTTTCAATCATATCTCCCCCGCCCATGAAAGGCTCCATTTCAGAAAATACATCCTCGGATACTAGAAGGGCTCCAATACCGGTTGGCCCGCACATTTTGTGTGCAGAAAACGCCATGAAGTCGGCCCCAAAGGCTTCGAAGTCTACGCTAGCATGCGGTACGCCTTGGGCAGCATCAATCAACACACGGGCGCCAGCATCGTGTGACTTGGCAATGATTTCTTCGAGGGGGTTTCGTACACCCAAGACATTTGAAGTGTGAACAACGCATACCAAAGCAGCACCGTCAAGAGCATAGTCAAAGGCGTCCATATCAAGCGTAAAGTTCTCAGTAACGGGGACGTATCGCAGTTCAACCCCACGCTCTTTGGAAAGCATTTGCCAGGGAACTATATCCGAGTGATGTTCCATTTCGGTGAGAACAACGACATCTCCTTCGCTCAAGTTAGCACGACCCCAAGCATGGGCAACGAGATTTATGGCTTCAGTTGTACCGCTTGTTAGAATCGCTCGTTCGGCATTGTAACGCTTTTTGAGTTTGGTTCTACACGATTCGTAACCCTCGGTTGCTTCCCCTGCAAGAGTGTGTACCGCACGGTGAACGTTGGCATTGGATTTAGAATAATAATCGGTCATCGCATCGATAACAACCTGAGGCTTTTGAGTCGTTGCAGCATTGTCAAGGTATACCAGTGGATGGCCGTTAACCATTCGTTGGAGTATTGGAAATTGGTCACGAAGCATGGGTTCACCTCTTCAATTCACATTCCAAATGAACGGTAAGTCGCGTGCGGAGTTCATGAATCAGTTCTTTTGATTTTAGAACAGAAAATCCATCTTGCATGAATCCCTCAATGAGTAGTGCAGTGGCCTCTTCAACGCCAAGACCGCGACTCATGAGGTAATGGATTTGGTCGGGATTAACCGGTGAACTTGCCGCTCCGTGATTAGCAGATACATCATCGGCCAAAACCTCCAATTCAGGAATAGCTTCAGCACGAGCGCGTTCTGAGAGTAATAGATTCTTGAACACTTGACTGGCATCGGATTGATTGGCGGATTCTGCGATCGTTAGCAAACCAGTAGATATCGAGTGGCTCTGGTCACTGCAGGCCGCATGGACATGAAGGTCTGAGTTTGTGTGACCTACATCGTGATGAATCTCGATATGGTGGTCAACATGGCGTTGATTGTGGCCGTGGACTGAAATTGCTTGTTTTAGACTGCCCCCCTGGGCGTTTAAGCGTGTCCGAAGATCGTTTTTGCAGCGAAAGCCGCCGATTGATAACCCTGCGAGTTCCAATTCCGCATCGCGTTCTACGGCCCAATCCTCGCAACGAAGTAATTTTGAATTCGCTGATAATTCGTTGACAAAACCTACGCCTGCACGAACATTTGCGTGGACAGAGCCGGTAATATGAAGTCCAGTCCAATCGGCTTCTCCAGAGAGGTGAATCACAATCAATGTATCTCGGTGGCAATCAATATGAAGTCTGCCAACCGCAGCGTGGCCGGAGGCAACTCCGTGCAAATGAACGATTGAAGCGGTTCCGTCAACGGTCAAAGATACACTCTTGGGGCCGAGTTCGCTCAAAAATATTCGGGCAATGTCACTGCTCGTTGTGGGCTCGGGTACTCCCTCGACCAGTGATCCGCCTTCATTCAGCGACCACCGAACAGGAATTGCTTCAGGAACTTGTTCTACACTGGTTGGGTGTATTCTCTGCCACGGGGTATATCTCCACAAATGGTCAGCCCTTGATGGTAGTTCCATTTTGGAATACTTCATCCAATAGAACCCTCCATTTCAAGTTCCAGGAGTTTGTTCAATTCAACGGCATATTCCATCGGCAGTTCTCTTGTGAAGGGCTCAAAGAATCCGTTCACGATAAGGCCCATGGCTTGTTCCTCAGTGAATCCGCGGCTCATCAGGTAGAACAATTGGTCTCCTGAAACCTTGGACACACTCGCTTCGTGCTCCAAATCCGCAGTGGGGTTTCCTACTTCCATCGTAGGGTAAGTATCCGACCTAGAATCACTGTCCAACATCAATGCATCACAGACAATCTTTGACCGGCATCCGTGGGCTTTGGGGGTAACTTGGAGCATACCTCGGTACGATGAGCGACCTCCATTTTTGGAGATGGATTTGGAAAGAATGTTTGAAGTTGTGTTGGGTGCGAGGTGATGGACCTTGGCTCCAGCATCTTGGTGTTGCCCCTTTCCGGCATATGCTACCGAAATTACTTCTGCATGGGCTCCTTCACCCTTGAGCAGAACAGCTGGATACTTCATGGTCAATTTGGAACCAATGTTACCATCAACCCATTCAATGGTCGCTTTTTCATGTGCGACTCCTCGCTTGGTCACCAAGTTGAATACGTTGGCAGACCAATTTTGGATGGTTGAATAACGAATCTTAGCACCTTTCATGGCGATGAGTTCAACCACTGCGGAGTGAAGGGAATCCGTTGAATAGGTTGGTGCAGTGCATCCTTCCACGTAGTGAATGCTGCTGTCTTCGTCGGCAATGATGAGTGTTCGCTCAAATTGCCCCATGTTCTTTGCGTTGATTCTGAAGTAAGCCTGAACCGGCATTTCAACATGAACACCTTTTGGCACATAGATGAACGAGCCACCAGACCAAACCGCGGTGTTGAGGGCAGAAAATTTGTTGTCCGTGTGTGGAATAACTGTTCCGAAATACTTCTTGATAATCTCAGGGAACTTCTTCAGACCACTGTCCATGTCCAAGAATAAAACGCCTTGTTCTTCGAGGTCCTCACGAATGGAGTGATAGACGGCTTCAGACTCGTATTGGGCCGTAACTCCACCAAGCCATTTTTGTTCGGCTTCTGGAATACCCAAACGATTGAATGTGTTTTTGATATCGTCGGGAACGTCTTCCCAATCGTTCTCAGTAGCGTTTGAGGAGCGCAGAAAATACGTGATGCTTTCAAAGTCAATTTCGTTGAGAGAAGCACAATTGCCCCAGTCAGGCATTGGTCGTGAGATGAAGTGATTGTAGGCCTTTACTCGTAGGTCAGTCATCCATTTTGGTTCGTCCTTTAAGGCAGAAATATCACGAACTACTTGCTCGGAAAGTCCCTTATCAAAACGAATCGTGGAATTCTCTGGGTCGTGGAAACCAAATCGGTAATCCCCTACTGCATCATGTGCTTCATCACTCATATCTAGGCCTCCGGAGTAACATCGATCCAATCGTAACCCTTGTCTTCGAGTTTGTGGGCGAGTTCTGGCCCACCTGTTAACAAAATTTGTCCATCGATCATCACATGGACATAATTGGGTTTGACGTGGTCGAGTAAGCGTTGGTAGTGCGTAATAATGAGACAACCAGCCTGCGGAGCAACTTGGTTGATTCCTTCAGCAACAATCCTTAGAGCATCGATATCAAGACCCGAGTCCGTCTCGTCAAGAAGGGCAAGTTTTGGATTTAACATCAACATCTGCAGTATTTCCAGACGCTTTTTCTCTCCACCGCTGAAACCGTCGTTGACGTAGCGTGAGAGTACTGATTTGTCCATGTCAAGCGTACTCATAGCCTCGTTCAATTCCTTTCGGAAAGCACGACCTTTAATTGGCTCTTTGCGCACCG
>CAXAHZ010000075.1:0-7204 GCA_963968875.1 uncultured euryarchaeote | reverse complement strand
AGAAATCGCCGTAGATGATAAGTGGGACGACAATACAACCAAAGACATCGGTCAAGATGTGGAATGGTCTCCGGATGAGATCATTGACTTGGTCGACGACTAAGCAGGTCGGATCCCAGATAACAACGTGACCACACGAATTGTGTCAACAAGGTCTTCACTAACCCTTGCACCTAGAATGACCTGGGCATCATCATCAAGCGCAGAAGTAAACAATTCAGCAACAGCGTCTACTTGCCCGATCGTCATTCCAAGTCCGCCCTCGACTTGGATCAAGCAGCCTTTTGCTCCACCCACATCCAATGCTGCGAGGGGTGCCTTAAGCGCCGATTCCAAAATCCCTTTTGGATTGTCGGGTCGCCCAATGCCCACCAACATTGTTGCCATTCCTTCTTGGTCAACTATCGCTCGCAAATCCATGAGGTCCAAGTTGATGAGTCCCATTCGCATCAGGGTTCGGACCAAGCCATCAACTAAATCTTCAATCCACTCGGCTCCCATTTGCCAACTCTGTCCTTTCTCACGTGCTTGGCGAGCCAACCGTTCAAGGGACAATCGTACCGTGACATGGGCGATGTTTTCAAGCCGTTGAAATCCTTCTTCTGCTATGGCTAGGCGTGTTGCTTGGGCTTCGAAAGGAAGTCCAGCTACTGCGAGAACAATCGCTCCTGATTGCCGTGCTTGCCGTGCAAATTCATGAGCAGCACCTGTTCCAACTCCTCCGCCAAGTCCGGTTAACAGGATGACCAATTCGGTGTTTTCAAGCAACCGTTGGGTTATTTTGCTCAATCCTCTCATGCGCTGTTCGGCAAGTGGTGGCAGTGCTGCACAACCCATGCTGTCCAGGGCATGGCCAAGACGGAGTACATGGATGGTCTCTCCGGTCTGAAAGCTGCTATCGTCTGCGTCGATAAGGGCGAGGTGCGCTCCCATTTCACAACGGAGATATGCTTGATGAGCCCATGAGCAACCGATTCCTCCGACCCCAGCAATAAGGATGTTTGTGGAGTCCATGACCGTCAGTGGCCGCAGCATCTCCTTGAACTTTGGTGTGGTGGATGTTGAAATCTCAATCTATGTATCGCAAGTACCTGCGGCGAGCATCTCTTGCCCAGGCATTATCGGGTTCAAGGGCAAGTACTCTGTCGTAATACTCAATGGCATTTTCAAATTCCGAGAGGTACCTTCCGTACAGATGGCCCAAATTTGAGAGGACAGGTATGCATTCTTCATCTCCCTTGAGCATCCCAAGGAGTATCTTCTCGGCAGCGCCAAGGGCTCCCTTGATCATCAATTCCTCGGCTTCATCGAGTTCCAATAGCTGCTTGTCAGAGAGGTTGTATGTATTGTCAAAAGTATGGTCTGTCATGGCTACCGTTTATCTCCAATCGCTCACCCTCCATGAAACCTTCCACCCCGTTGGAACCTTCCAAAAGGTAGCGGAAAAGCAAGATGTTCATTATTATTAAAAAAACGCTACACTGCGCCGCAATTTTTTATGCGTTTTTTTGACAATGTTTAAGGAGTCCACGCAAGTCGGAAACATGTAAGGGTGAGGCAATGCTCAAAACCACACGAACGTCCCGTACCTCTCTGTTGGTCTTGGTTGGACTTCTGTTGGTCCTTCCGACCCTCGCTTCTTCATACCATGGGGGTATTGGAGGACCTCAATCACACCAAGGTTCAGACGGTGTAGTTGAGATTGATGATGTGGCGAAGTCGGGATGCCTTTGCCACAATGAACTTGCTGACAATTCCGTTCAAGTTATTCTGGATGACGTACCGTATGGATGGGTTGCTGGCGAAACTTACACGCTCCTTCTCCAACTCATAGGCGGTCCTGAAGCGACCGGCGTTTACACGGCTGGTTTCGCAATGCGAGTTTCTCTCGGCACGCTCAGTGGCGATAACGTCCAAAATTGGGAAATCGACGGTGTCGTTGACGAACAAACCCTCACTCACACTGAAGCCTCGGCTGCGACCAGTGATCGGACCTGGGTGTTTGACTGGACCGCTCCCGCTGCCGCAGATGCCGGTTCAGCCACCTTTTGGATTTCAGGAAATTCCGTTAACGGCGACCAAGGTCCAGGGGTCGAGGACCGATGGAATCAACTTCAATTCGCTCTGCCAGAAGGAGACGAAGCGTCCGATGCCCTAGGTACAAGAACGCTCTTCGCAGGTGACGGGAATGTCAGCCCACCCGAGCCCGATCATCACGGCGTTGATCTCCATCACATGGGAGCAAAATTGCGTGCGCACTGGCTCGGATTGCTTGGCTTCGGAGCGGTTATTGGAGTCATTGTGTTTGCAGGGCTCCTGCTCAGGTATGGATTTTCAACCTCATACAAAGGTCGTAGCAACCAACTGAGGCTACGGTACAAACTCAAACGCAGAGGTGATCAATAATGGATGACAAAATCACACAATTGCTTCGAGGAGTTGCCGACGGTAGCGTCTCTGTTGACGATGCACGTACAGCTTTAGAAGATGCGGAAATGACTGAGGAACAAATGACCTCAGCCATCGATCACGGTGTATTCAACCTAGCAGAATCCGGTACAATCGTCAGTGCATCTTTGGCTCCATCCGGTGGATCGTATCTTACCATGTTCTTCTTGGGATGGGGGCTTTTCTGGATTTGTTACTGGAGTTTCTCTATGATTTACGGCCTTGCAAAAGGTTGGGACCAGCAACAACTTTCCTTCCATTTGGCCATGACCTTTACGACGCTCATCATGGTGGGAGTTATCTATCTCAAGTTTGTTTTGCCCGACACAATCATTGTAAAACATTCACAGAATAAGTTCGTCCCTGAACACATGAAGGACTGGCGGGAATACAAGTGGTGATGAAAGATGGCGCGTGAATACGAACTCAAACCAGCTCCATCCGAAGGCGGAAGTCTTGCTGCCGAGGCTACGACCACCATCAATCGCCGACAATTTCTCCGCTATGGATTCAACACTGCAGCAGGTGTTCTAACGGCGTCGTTGGGAATGCTTGGCTTTGCAGCAATTCTGTTGCCTCCCGGAGGGAGTAGCGGCGGCGACCTTGCAGTGAAGTTCTGGGCTAAGGGACGTGAAGACTCGGCTTGGTACGGGGCTCAACACCTTCAATCCATGACAAAGAGTTCATTCTTGGCCGAAGCAGCTTCATCCTCAACAAAAACTGCCGGAGCATCTGGCGTTTGGAACGGTGTACCGGTCGTCGTCATGTACGTTGAACATTCAAAATATGCAGGTACGCCCGAATCCAACGGAAAGGCACGATTCCAATTTACAGAGGGTGTGGACGAGACCGGTAAGTACGTTGGCCACTTTGAAGATTTAGCAGAGGCCGATCCCCGGCTCATGCCAAGCCAAGACCTCGTCATGGTGTTTGGCCGATGCACCCACTTGTGTTGTATCCCTGGTTGGCAACTCGTATCCAATTCCTTCACAGAAGACTCTTGGACGCCAGGAGGTGGCGACGACGGAGGTACCAAACTTTTCTGTATTTGCCACTCCTCTCGATTTGACCCAACCGTTCTCGAGATGAATACAAACAGAAACCGTTCAAACGGTGCAACATTCAACTACGCAGGAATCCGTCGTTCAGGTGGACCTGCTCCGGTAGGACTTCCAATTATCCCCATCCAGATGAATGGGGATGTAGTAGAAGGTCTAGCTGATTATGTGGATTGGTACACGTACTGTGACTGAGGTGATATGATGACTACAATGTTCTGGATTCTTTGGTTCTTTATCGCCTTCTTGGTGGTTCTCGTTGCGTTTACTTTGCGCAAGGAAAACCAAGACATGCCCCGCCGTGACATTCTACGTGCTGTAGAATCGACCGGTAAGATGGGCGTGGCTGAACGGTCGTTTTTGTGGGTCTTTTCGTGGCTTGATACTCGATTCCGTCTTCAGGACTACTGGAACATGTCCAAAGGCGCATATTACAACATGCACCGACAAATGCCTCTTACTCACGCTGAAAAATACAAACTTCGTATCATTTGGTACTGGTACCCTCTCTACTGCTTGGGAGGAATTTCGTTCCTATCGTTCATCATCTTGGTCATCACAGGAACCGTTCTGGGAATTTACTATGTTCCCGGAGGCGAAGGAGATCCATCGCCAGCCTATGCGAGCATGGAATACATCATGACGCAACTTCCCTTTGGTTACATCCTCCGGGCAGTTCATCACTGGACGACTCACTTCATGGTCGCTAGTGTGTTCCTGCATATGTGTCGTGTTTACTTCACAGGCGCATACCGTAACCCAAGAGAATTGAACTGGCTCATTGGAGTGGCGCTCATGGCCTTGACAATCGTCTTTGGATATTCAGGATACCTTCTCCCGTGGGATAGCCTTGCCTACGGTGCTGCGATTATCGGGATTAACCTGGCAAATTCAAGCCCGTTGGTTGGGAAATATGTAGCAACCTTGCTGTTCTCAGGTTCAGAATTGACACCCCTCACGGTAACTCGGATGTATTTCATCCACGTGTTCATTCTACCTGTTATCGTGACAACACTCATCATCATACACTTGTTCATAGTTTGGGTTCAAGGCATTGCGGAGCCACATTGATACGGAGGGAAACATATGGGATTAATTGATAATTTTGGTAGAGTCGCTTCCATGTATATGGAAGAAAAACAGCACCTTCAAGAAGCAGAAGAGAAGCGTAAGCGCACTCGTACAGGTCACGGATTCTGGCCTCACGAAGTGCTACGTGACAGCATCATTTTTGCTTCCATGTTAGCCATTCTACTGTTCTATGCATGGCTCATACCACCACCGCTCCACGGTGCTGCAGATCCATATGCCCAAGCAGGGTTCGTATTCCCTGATTGGTACGTGCTGTTCTCATACGGATATCTGCGGTGGGGTGAATATCTTCCACAGTTTGTCGTTCCTACGGGATTCATTGGTGATATTGTAGGCCAACCCATGTTCCCATGGAACGCTGCATGGTGGGGTGCCGCTCTAACCGGTATTCCCGTTGGGATTCTGGCGCTTCCACCGTTCCTTGGTGGGCGTGAAAAGCGGCCTGTTGAAGATCCTTGGTTTGCTGCAGCAGGTGCCGTATACCTCGCGCACATTTGGTTCATCTCAGTATTTTCCATCAACATCTTCTTGGAACTTTACGGCAAGAACAGATCGGATTTCTGTAAACTCGATTCACACGGTGATTTGTTATGTGGTTATCGTGAACCTTGGATTGCGGAAGTGTTCAACTCAATACCGTGGGTAATGACCGGTGTATTGATGTGGATTGTGATTTATTTCGTTGGACGCGGTCTCCTCGTGCGTGCCTGGGGAACAAGTTTCACCATCGCAAAGAGCCGCCAACTTTTGGTTGGTGCGCTCATCATTTCTTCCGCAGCTACAGTTGCGACCTTTGACACCTATGACGATGGTTTCTGGGATGCAAAAGGTCTCCTGACCATCAAAGATTACGGGGAATTAGAAGCGATGCGTACGCAACCTGTTGACGTACATGTCCACGAGACCAACGAATTCACGGATGATCGTGGCTGGTCTGAAACGGGTGTAATACCAACGACGGCCTTCTTGAATTGGAACATTTACCAACCTGCAAGATACATCATTACTGATTTTAATGATGCCAATGGCCATCAAGACTCGGCTAACGGTATCAACGCAGCCGAAGGCTCACAGACATTCAACGGCGGCGATGGTTGGTCCGTAGCGGGTACGTTCAAAGTAACGGATTTCACCGAATATTTCCCTGATGGCCATCCTGAAGAAGTTGAGACATTAACCTCAGACTTCAGTTGTGAATTCCGTTCAAGCGAGCGTAAGATCAACGACGTATCGACCCAAACAATGGTTGCAACCACGTTAACAGTTACCAATGAAGCAGGCAAGGAAGTTGTATCATTCGCAAACTGTGAAGGTGCGACATCTGAACTCAAAGTAGGTACGTACTCTTACACTTACGATGTTAGTGTCAGCGGCGCCCTTGCACTGAACGACAGTATTACAACGGAAACAAGTTTCATCATTCAAACCTATCAGCCTTTGCTGGTTTGGGATGAAAACGCACCGGGAGCCCTTGGAGGCCACACGGTGAACCTGTCCAATACTGAAGAAATGGCTCTTGGCGGCTCGGCATTTTCCTACATTGAAAATCCAACTTACCACACCAACCCCAAGTCGTTGGATGCTAAACTAACCTATGCAATGTTCATTCCTTGTATCACCTTTGGAGCACTTGTGTTCGTCCTGTTGCGATACATGGCCCGTGGATATGAGTTCGAGATGAACAAGTGTTACGGTTGTGACCTTTGTGACGACGCTTGCCCAGTCCGCTTGTTCAATGGTGGAGATAAGTTAAACATCATTTACAATTCTTGGAACAACGAAGATGACGGTGTCCCAATGTATTCTTGTTTGACGTGTTCAGCTTGTACCAATGCTTGCCCACAACTCGTTGATTACGATTCATATGTCGACATTCGTCGCAGTCTAATCGTGGGTGGTCCACAAGCGGAAATACCGCACACGGTTCTCCAAGCAGTTCTTTCAGCAGAAGCAGATGAAGCAGCAGATGCAGAGTTCATCGCAACCGAGGACTATCCAATTACATCGACTGTAGGGTATTATCCTGGTTGTGTTGATTATCTTGACCAAGAAATGGTATTTTCACACGTTAACGAAGGCACCATGAACCTCGGTGACTCAACGACAGCAGCGTTTACTCTCTTTGAAGAGATGGGAACCGATGTATCGTACCTTGGCCGTGACTTCCTCAAGTGCTGTGGCCACGACCAAAAGTGGCAAGGACTTGACGAAGTATTTGAGAAACTCAAGGCTTACAACCAGCGCAAAATCAACGAATCGGGTATTGACACACTCGTATCCTCCTGTGCCGAATGTTTCCGTACATTCGCCCGTGATTATGAGTTGGAAGATGTCAAGGTGATGCACACCACTGAGTTCCTCATCGAACAAGGATTTGACATGAATTTGAAGGCCGAAGAGACAACTGTAACCTATCACGACCCGTGCCGTCTTGGACGTCAAATGGGAATTTATGATGAACCACGTGAACTCATTAACGCCGTAGAGGGTGTTGAGATCGTTGAAATGGAACATCATGGCGAGGATGCAATGTGTTGCGGTGTTTCCAGTATGATGTCATGCAATGAAGACGCACGCTCTCTACGTGTCTCTCGTATGGAAGAAGT
>CAXAHZ010000074.1:0-7235 GCA_963968875.1 uncultured euryarchaeote | reverse complement strand
TCATCACCAGGAACACCATCCCATGCCCGACCTAAGACATGACTGATCCCCGCAATGGCCACAAGCCATGCTGCTAAATGGAGATGGATGAGCGGTGATATGAACAACACGTCCCTGCTCGATGAAAAGAAGTCTGCGTCCTCGAGCACTCGCATCACCGGGGCAAGGCAAACCCATGCGATGAGCGCAAGCGTCATTTTATCATCGGATGGAAGATTCCACTTTCTAAACAATGCTTGAAGCAAAACAACGCTGCAAAGCATGCTTAGAGTGTATATTGCAGTATTTTGGGGTGTGTATCCCGCGTCTCCTGCGACGCCTGCATCCTTAACAACAGGATCCCAAATAATCGGCTTGAGTGTTTCCGTCCATACAGTATCATAGGCGAGAATAAGACCTGCCATGGCCACGATTCCTATGCCAACAGCACCCCAGATCACTGCTTTTTCTCCAGTTGAATACTGGTCATCAGGAAGGGGCGGAGTTGATTTCAAGGCATTCTCATGCTGGTCCTCTACTTCCATCGTCGGCCCTCTGTGTTCTCGGGGATTGTTACCCCTCTATCGTTCTAACCCAACGAAGAGGCGTCCTGAGCTCATTCTTCTTCTTCTTGAGAAAGACGAGCGATGAGGTCGGCCTTTTTTCCGCCAACAGGTAGTCCTGCAGCCTTCAATCGTTCCTTAAGATCAGCAACTGAGAGTTTGCTTAGGTCTTCATCGTTGGCTTCTTCAGCGTCGTCTTCGTCATCAAGGCCAAATCCACGTGGCTCATGAACTTCAATGAATGAAACCTTTCCGCATTCAACTGCATCTCGTATGGTGGTTACCAAACGGAACTTGAGCATGGCTGCATTGGTGTCAAACAGCATTGTTTGGGGAATAATGATGTTCAAATCATCTCCGTCAAAGGAAACATGGAATTCTTTGTGTCCAGTGTTTGCTTCTAGAAGAGCGATAACTTGGTCTTCCTTTCCTTCAACAACTTTGACGATTTTGAAGGTATACTTGAGTGTCTTTCCAGCCATTGGGTGGTTGTAGTCTATGCGAGCACGTCCTGCAGCGAGGTAAGAGAGGTATCCTTGGCGGTTGTTGATGTTAACCGGAGCACCGATGTAGAGTGAGTTGGGGTCTTGAACCGCACGGATGAGTTTGTCAATGCTGATCGTTTCAATTTGAGTGCTGTCTTTTTCACCGTAGCCGTCAGCGGCTTCGATGGTCACTTCGGTTTCTTTGTTTGCTTTTGCATCGGCCAAAGCTGCCTCAAAGCCTGGAATCAACTGACCGCCACCTACGACACAGACCATGGGTTGGTACGTTCTGCCTTCCTGATGTGCTTCATGCTCTTTTGCAACTTCTTCTCGGGTTGTTTCGATGAGATCGCCGGTTTCAGCGTTGTACAATTCATAATCAACGTGGACAATTGTTCCTTCTTCCATGGTAATGCCTCCAAAGGGGATGTTTCGGCGACCGACCTCCCCTTCATAATTCCATTGGAAGAAATCATTCTTCTTCGGAAAGGACTAATTTGGTTTCATCAGAGCGCAGTGGTTCGTTTTTCACCTGCGATATAGCCACCAATGTCATGCCTGCTATCATCAGCCCCCAACCCACCCAAACGGCATGAGAATGGGGTAAAACATAGATGGTGACCCGTACCAATTCAACGGATTCCAAACCATCTTGCTGAACCGATTGCATCAAAGCGCTGGATTGGCTTCCATCAAAAATAAATACAATATCTCCAGTCAACCTAGTGAGTGTGTCTACTTCTGAACGAGGAAGATTTTGAGCATCAAAACGAAGCATCCCTGGCCTTACTTCTCCAATTTTAGTGGCGGTTCCATCGCCATCGATATCGTAGACAAGAATACCAACTCCAACGAAACCGTCTCCAACTTCAAACGATTCGCTATCGAGAATGAGTTCTGTAAATTCATAGCCAATTCCATCGTGAACAATCATCTCATTCTTCACCAAGGAGAGTCGATGGCTGGCATCTCCCCGATCGACCAAAGTCGTGGTTGATAAGTGGCCAAGCAGCAACAAGAGAAGTCCAAAATGAACCACGTGAGCACCCAAGGGAATCCGCTTCCATACTCCCTTGGACTTGGCTTTGGCTGCTTGCCGACCAACCTCTCTTGCAACGGGTGCAATGGCGAGTACCAAAAACGGAAGACAAAGCCATACGATATGGCCTCGTGTTAGTTGAGGAGAAATTGCTGTGCTGGAGTCGGCTCCAAGGGAATCGGAAAAGAATACCGCTCCAACCAATGCAATGAAAGACGAACCGGCAAGCAAGAGGAGATTGTGAATGGAATCGTCCTTTCGCCGTGTGTAGATGAACAAACAGACGCCTACTGCTGCAAGGAACGGAGCGCCGTAGAGTTCGTGTGCATCAAAATTTACTGAATCAATACTTGATAACAACAAGGACCATGTTAGTACCAAATAGAGCCCAACAACCATTACACTGCCCCACAAGGCGAGATTCAACTGAGTTTTACGGTCTTTGAGAGATGGGGTTGCAATGTTCTGACTGGGGGCGAGAAGCCAAGGTAGGACAAACACCAGCAACATGAACGATGCGGCAAACAAATCCAGCATTTGGGACCATGCTAACGAGAGTCCAAGCATGACTCCTGCTGCAGCCCAAGGCCAGCCAAGAAGGGCAGAAGGGGCATAGTACAACGGAAGAAAAAGGGCGGCAAATACCATGGTAACAAACACGTCGCTGGTCAATACAAAGATGAGAATTGTCAAGATACCATGAAGCGGAACCTTCGTGAGGGTAGTGTACGACCATTCATCTTGTCCTGCCGCCTCAATAACTGGACTTCCCCTTCGGTAGCTTAGGGCCATCGGTAGAAGCAATAACAGGATGAAGAAGCCGTCTGGAACCGTGGCAAGGGAAGCATAACCTTCAATATCGGAGAGTAGCGAGGCACCTAACAGAGCCAAAAAAGCTGGAGTTGCTGCAACCCATATCGCCTTCTTGGGCAACGGCTGCTTGAGGTATTGATTCCTTTGAACAGCAAACCAACACCCGATGAGAATAAACATCCATGCCGTGTAAGTCATGATTTCAGCGGCAGCTGGGTCGCTCTTGAGTACCATCAACCTCCCAAACACATCATCGGGTGCCGTCCCTGAATCATTGGTGACAAAGGTATGTATTGAGGAGGCCCAAACACCTCCGGCACGGGTTACTGTCGTAGCAAAGAGAGAAAGAACACCGGTTAAAATGGCAACACCTGTCCATGCAGAGGCACTGACCTTTCCAGGACGCGTTCGCATGTGAACAAGGCCAACCAATGCCAGCCATGGAAGCAACGAGCCCGTCTCCACAGGATCCCATGCCCAATAACCACCCCAATCAAGGATAAGATAGGCCCAAAGTCCTCCCAAACCGATACCCACTGTGGCTACGACAAGGGCTGGCCGGGCGATTGCAAGGGTTCTTTGCTGTAATTTATGATCGTCATTTAGGTACGCACTTGAGAGGCCAACGCTCGTCAAGTGCAAACACAATGCGTAAGTTAGGAAAATCAGCGGTGGATGGATAACCATCAAGTCGGTTTGCAGAAGAGGGTTTAGACCTCCGCCGATGGTGAATGGAGGGGTTGGCTTGAACGGGTCAAGGGAAAATGAAATCAACAAAAGCGTTAGTGTAAACAGGTGAGCTACCCTTAGGCGTGTTTCATGAAGTTCAGTGTTCTTACCCTCACCCTGCATCGGGCGCCTCCACAACCAAGAGATGAGCCCCATCCATCCAACCCACATGAGTAGCGGCCCTTCACGTGCCGCCCAGGTCGCAGCAAACCGATACTTGATTGGGAGGGTTTCGCCGCCAAAAGCAGCGACATGTAGGATGGATGTATCGTTAACGATGAAAAGGCCCGCGAGTACGAAAAATGGTACGCCAAGTGAAAAGTGGAGCAGGCAAGACAACCACGGGTTTTGTTTGTGGAGGGTCGGTTTGATGAGGAGCACGCAGAGGGCGGCCAACGCAAGCCAAAGCGTCACCCCCCACATGGTACTTGGGCAGACTCCGCCCCTCATGGCCTTTGCTCATCAACCGCAACCGTTGGGAAGATTACCAACCAAAGAATTTCGCACGGGAATAACCGAACGATAACAAGACCGGAATGACTCTTTTCGTGAACAAAATCGGTTTACGAACAAGGATCCTTAGCCCGATCACACACTTGTCGAGAGGACTCATGTTTCCAAGTTCCTCAGGCAGGCATCTCGCCATGACCGACATCTCATCATCGGTCAAATCGTACAAGGCAGTTTTGCCTTTCAAAATTTTATTGTAAGGAGGAAAACGCTTCTTCCATGAACGCTCATAGGCCATTAAACGCTTGTTGCTAAGATTGTTTTCTTTGATCGCAGCTGCAATCGTTTGAGCAGCTTCACGGCCGGACCAAAGCGCCAGGTGTGTGCCGCCTTCAAACAGAGGAGAGGTGAATCCTGCTGCATCTCCTACCAATAGAATTCCATCCCCTACAGTCGTTGTACGAGGTCCGGAAATGGGAATGGTACCTCCGAAGGGGCGAACCTTGGTGCCTTGGACACGCCAAGGAGGATTGGCAGTAGGTTTGTCGGCAAGATACGTGTCTTCTATGAAGGATTCCAGATACTTGATTGCACCTTTCTTATCGGTGGTAACCAACCCTACATTGGCCCTTCCGCCTTCTTTAGGAATCATCCAAACATAGCCATGCGGGGAATATTTTGGCCAGAGGTAGAAATCCAAATAGCCATCGTTTGGAACATCGAGCATCTCGTATTGGAAGCCAGCAATGACCTCAACATCTCCGCCCATGTCCAGGAGTTTTGCCGCAGCTCCCGATACCCCTGAGCCGTCGATTATCGCTGTGCATTGGATTGGGAATTCATCTCCTCGTCCATCAATTTTCCAATTGGTAAATTGATTTTCGCTATTGTAAACTCTCTCCATTGATGTAACGCGGTGCTTGAGCAATAATTCCGCACCTTTTTTCTCGGCCTCTTCGCACAACCAACGTTCAAAGAGGTGCTTCTCAAGCACGTATCCTTGCTCGGTGAGAAGTTTTTCAGTGCCATCTGGGAAAATAACCCGGATTCCTTTAACATCAAGCGCCTTTACATGATCCGGTATTTCCAGGTCAAGATTCTGTACTGCAAGATCTGAGAGGCATTCGCCGCAGTGGACTGGCGTACCGACCTCAGCATCTGCTTCCAGAATCAATGTTGAGAGTCCGGCTCTGGCAGCATGTAGAGCCGCTGAACCGCCACCGGGGCCAGCACCGATTACAACCACATCACAAGTCCTCATCTGACCCCTCGCAAAATGAAGAGAGAAGGGGAGGCACATGAAGAAAACGGTCGGTCGTTACGGGACCAAGTAGGTAGAGCAAATCGGCACAGGCACAAATACGGAGGTTCAAATCAAAGAACGAACAGCGTGGGTTGTGGCATGGAGAACCCTCAAGCGAT
Source organism: uncultured euryarchaeote (assembly GCA_963968875.1). GTDB lineage: Archaea > Thermoplasmatota > Poseidoniia > Poseidoniales > Poseidoniaceae > Poseidonia. The sequence goes on along the minus strand of CAXAHZ010000074.1, from coordinate 1,755 downwards.
GGATGACCCACCTCGAAGAGAGAGGTGAGTTGATTCGGATTAACCGCCCTGTAGATGTGGTTTACGAAGCAGGAGCAATCGCCGACCTTCTGGTCAAAAACCACGGCCCTGCGGTAGTCTTTGAGCAACCACGCCTGGCTGACGGCACCGTGTCATCCATGCCACTCGCAATGAACCTCTTTGGGTCCCACGACCGAACATTGCGAGCCCTCGGCGCAAAACATGAGACGTCCGTTGGAGATCGGATGGTTGCCATGATGAAACCTGATATTGGAGCGATGACGAAACGACCATGGACGGCTTTGCCCCTCGCCCGGGACGCATTTGCAATGCCGCCGAAGAAGAAAAGGAAAGGGGCCAGTCAACGTGTCCGACTCCCCTTAGACCTGACAAAATTACCGATTCCAAAGACATGGCCCATGGATGGAGGACACTTCGTCACGCTTCCACTGGTCGTAACGAAGGACCCGAACACTGGAGAACACAACCTCGGAATGTACCGGGCACAAGTGTTTGGACCCAAAGAACTCGGCCTTCACTGGCAGATTCACAAACACGCTGCCGACCATGCAGCAGCTCTCGGGCCTGAAGGTAGAATGCCGGTTGCAGTATGCATCGGCGGACCACCAGAACTCATCTTCTCCGCCATTTCACCTCTACCCGATAATCTGTCCGAGTACCAGTTTGCTGGGATACTGGGCCGGAAATCACTCCCCATCACCAAAGCATTGACTCAAGATTTGATGGTGCCTGCCGAAGCAGATGTCGTCATTGAAGGATATTGCATTCCCGGTGAAACCCGAACAGAGGGGCCATTTGGAGACCACTTTGGATTCTACTCGCTTACCGGTCAATATCCAGTCCTGCATGTAACAGCAATCACATGTCGTAAAGATGCAGTTCTGCCAGCAACCATCGTCGGCCTCCCTCCAATGGAAGACGGATATCTTGGGGAAGCCATAGGAGGCCAATTCTCCCCGGTTCTGCAATTTCAGCACCGTGATGTGCGTTCTGTCCACCTCCCCCTCGAAACAGGATTTCACAATCTTGCCATCGCAGCATCCAAGCAAAGGTACCCACGCCAAGCAAGAAAAACCGGTCTTGGTTTACTTGGTGCAGGACAGATGATGTTCCTAAAAATCATGGCCATGGTTGACGAAGACGCAGACACACATGACCTTGAGGCCTTTCTTGATGCATTGAACGACCGAGTCGACATCGCTAGCGATATTACCGTTCTTGATGGAATGGTAGCCGACTCATTGGAAGCGGCAAGCCCGTACGAAAACGTCCACTCAAAATTGCTCATCGATGCAACCACGCTTGCCACAGCCGACCCTAGAAGTTCCCGTCCTCCGTTGGAAGGGTCGTTCTCAGAAGATGCTCCAGCATGGAGAAAGGGAGAAGCTGAGCCTCCGTCATTTTCCAATTTAGATGCCGTGATTGCCTTGCCGGATGTTGTACAAGCCCGAATGCTTCGCGGAAGCATGCTGGTGGTGACAACACACATTGACGATACGCCTTCACCGGAATCAGGATCAAGCGATTCAAACGATGCAGCAGAACAACTGAGGAGAGAGAAAGTTTCTCAATTGCGTAAATCAATTTGGCAATTGAAAGATTCAGAAAACCTCAGGTGGTTATTCATCACCAATGATGATGTTGAATTGGATGGCCCGAAGGCCCGCAGACGGCTGTTGTGGCAACTAACATCTCGATTTGATGTAGGCAGAGGTTTGTCCTTTGATGAAGAAA
>CAXAHZ010000073.1:0-7415 GCA_963968875.1 uncultured euryarchaeote | reverse complement strand
ATCGCCATCAACACCCTTGGTAAACGAAGTTTCCATACAATATCAGATTGCAAGTTTGTACCCGATTCAAGATTGAATACAATCTTTGCAGTTGTAAGCATATCAAGATTTGTGGATGAACCTTGCCCGAGAGCAAATAAGCACACTAAGCCGGTTATTAGGCACATAATGGCCATAATTGCCAATTGAAAACGGCCGTTCTTCTGGTGTCGCTCAGAAATTGAATCCATCAAACACCCTCCTAAGACACACACGTGAATTTGCCCGTGCGTTGAACATCAAAATATTGAGTGAAAAAGTCGTCGATGTAGGAATCAGCATCAACATCCTCGAAAAGGGTCGGATGAAACTCTTTTGCAAGCGTAGGTAGACCAAACACCATCATGGGCCCTGCAAATTCTCCTGACATGATGAGCATACGTTCGTTCTCAATCGCAGCCATTTGATCAAAACCAGGCCGATCCGAAATTAGGGTCATATGCTTCTCACACATTGAATCTTCATCGTATGCATCATAGCCCAAGTCAAATGTAATTCCATCAAACATCAAAACGTCGGGATTGGCAGAAAGTATGGCTTCCATGTCAACGTGAGTTGTGTGGCCTGGAAGTTCTGAAAAGACATTCTGGCCACCTGCTTTTTCTATTAAATCGGTCCACTGAGAGGTCCCTGTAAGAACGACTGGATCACGGGTTAGCGATGCGTGATGTTCCATAACGACATTTGGTCGTTCAGATTGATTCACCGTACCAATGCGTTGCTCAACCATCGTTTCAATCGCTTCAAACTCTAAGAAAAGTTCGTTGGCTTGTTCCTGTTTATCAAATAATGTAGCAAGAACATTGATTTCATCTCGAAGTGAGTCGTATTTGTAAAAATCAAGAGCAAGAACGTGAATTCCAACGGGCTCTAATTTGTGGCGAATGGCGTCAGTATCGACCATTCCGTTGGTAGCAAAGACGATGTAAACCTCGGGCCGTGTATCAAGAAGGGCTTCAAAATCAATTTCGGAATGAGCAGAATTTTGTATCATTGGAACCGATTCAAATTCCGGCCAAAGTTCTGATTCTGAGAAATCTCCTGAAACACCTACAACAACGCTAAGATCAACCTCAAGCATTTTCATGACGGCACCTGCGTAAGTATTGGTCATAGCAACTCTCGTCGGAGCCTCATCAAAGGAATACTCCACTCCGTTTGAATCAAGAACTACCGTCGTTCCATTTTCAGATGATTCAGGTTCTAAATTTGCGTATGTGTAAATGCCGAATGTACAAGCAAGAAGAATGAAAACTTGTATCATTGCGGTGATTTGATTGCTCTTCATCATCTCCGCCTCCGCAGCGACTGATACATTGCTGCAAAGAATGTCAAGACAATCACAGAGCTTAATGGGAGACCGGAAAGCGATGGTTCAGTGTCGTTTTCTGAAGGTTCAACGGTGATAAAAACAGATGAAGAAGGTTCTGAAAGTTTACCGTCAACCATCGCTTTAACACGAATACGGTTTTGTCCAGGAACCAAGTCTTCAAGTTCCACATAGGGATTTGAACCGTTGTAGGCCTCTACGATGGTTCCATCCTCTTGTTCAACGGTTAGTGAATACCACTGAACTTCTTGTTCGGATGTCCAAGATAGGTTAACGAGTTCATTTTGGCTAACTGACTGAGAAAGGGTTGAAATCACTGGAACCAGAGGTATAAAGTTCACTTTGAGTTCAACAACGCCCCCCTGCAAGACATATTCAAGCCCCATAATGGCATTGATTTGGTACTCATAAGATCCATCACTTCGTTTCTCGACTTCAAACGATGTTGCGTCGCCTCGGTATATTTCGATACCGTTCTCAAGCAATTGATAGGCTTGTGAACCATCGAAATTAGCCCATTCAAGAGCATAGGTAGAATTGGACTGATTTCCGGATTCGGTTAAGAATTGAGGCGATTGTGGATGATAATGGCCCGTGAGTTCGTAAACAACCATTTCAGAGTGCGATCCTGGCAATCGGTCGATGATCTTGACATAATTCCTCACCGTTGAATTGTACCACATTTCCCAAGAAACGATTCCATCATTTTGGTCCACGATTTTGATGTAGGTCGTATCAAAGGTACCAGCTTGGGTCGTGAGGGAAACATTGTGCTGAATCGTGACAGTGTTCATGGTGTCGTCGTATCCGTTTGGATGCCCTGGGACTCCAATAATATTGGTCCGATTAAAGTGTAAATCCATATTCGTTTCATTACCGAAGAGTTGGGCATCGTTGCCATCAATTGAAAACTTCCAACCCATGTTTCCTTCTTGGAAATATGAGGAGGACGAAGGCGCATCAACCCAATAGCTCTTCGTCGTCAGAAGATTATTGATATCCACCCATCGGTATGATTTCTCTCCTTCCAAGTATGTATCGTCAGTGACACGAATCAAAAATGTATCTTTATCTCGCCCAAAAGCGTCAACAATTGTTTCAACCCCGATTGCGGTATACGTACGATTCGAGCGGTATTCGGGAGTATGGACAAGGGAGTAATTCCAGTGCATGCCTGCTGACCAAAGGCTATCTTCGTTCTGATTCGGTAAAACAATCATTACAAGAGAGTCTGGTGTCGGATTGGTGCCGTTAGGGTTGTGGGCTACTATCGTGAAATCGTAGGTTCCTGCTTGGCTAGGCATAAATTCATACGAATCCAACGGACCCCTATACAGGAGGTTCTCTAACTTTATTTCTCCGTTATACAGCGAATAGTAATCAGTATACTCTCCGCCAACCCACTCCAATAGCATTTTGCCCGTGGGCACAGAACTTGTGGTTGTGATAAACGTCGCATTGTGCGGTAATTCTACACTGATTGAAGCCGTGTAATTGGCCCACAACGGGCCGTAATGAACCAGCTTGGTCTGATTTTCAACTACCTCTTGACCACCTTGAGTGAATGTGAGTTCAACGGTTGTTCCAATCTCCATTCCATTCAAGTTGTAAAAACCATCTTCAGTGGTCTCGACATCGATCATTCCGTTCGATACTGTGATTTTGGGTACAGGCAGGCCAGAACCATCGACAATAAAGCCAAAGATACTGTTCATTCCTTCTTGCAATGTTAGATGATTGATACGCGGCGAAGATGCTGAACCAGGGTTCAACTTTACACAAGCAAAACTTTGCTCCTCTTCAGTTCCATTGTTTGTCATTGACAGCATGTGATATGACCCTGTTTGGAAAGGTCCGAATTCCACCATTCCATTCCGGACCTCACCCGAATGCAAGGGTTGTTGGAGGGTTACGTCCAGTCCTGAATCGTTCGTTACGGGTTGTCCGTTCGCATCGAGGATTGATGCAGTGATCCAATTGTGTCCTTCGTACCAATCAAGAGTCATATCTTCGCTCATGTAAATCGTGCGATAGGCCACTGTGTGGCCATCGTTCATGAAATAAGCACGCACGGTGTGCTCCCCTGGCGTGACCCCAGAGAAACTGTAATCTCCGTTCTCAGAAGCTACAGAGGCCAAAGAATCGACCTTGATGTAGGTCGTTCCTGCTGCGTCACCAGTACTGGTAAAGACACTCCCTGAGAGCGTAAACGTCTCTTGAGGGTCATCTTCAGCAATGGCTGAGGTTGGCAGCAAAGCGAGGCATAATACACACGCTAAGAGCCAAGGCTTGCCCATATTGATTCAACTCCTTGAAGGCTTCTTTGCATCACAAACACGACATGGGAACGACTGACCAGAAGGGTGTCGTTTTCTGGTCAATCGCTCCGCAAGTATCACCATCTGCAAGTCTGAAGAGGACTTATTGATAGGTACCGATCTCTGCAGAAGTGATTCCGTAGTGTGTCCATGCAGGCTGTAGCCATGCTGAAACATCGTAGGATGTGCCAAGTTGTGTAGAATCGGTAAGGTCAAAGATGTTGTTCATCGATGTAGCCCCGTAGTTCTCGTAGAAGTAGGTAGCACTGAATGCACCGCATTGGGCTTCAGTTGTAATGCCCATGGCAACGGTGTGGCTCACTGTATTGTAGCAGGTATCGTTGGTGCCGTTGGAATCCATTGAGCCGTTGGTCCAGATAAAGGAGTCACAAGATGCTGCAGCGTTTGAGCCAACCCATCCCATTGTGTGGGATTGCATGTTGTAACAAGCGTTGTCTGTGTATGGTGCAACGTATGCTTCCATGGTCTTCCAGAATGCATATCCTTCAGCTTGGTATTTTTCACCTGTATCATTGCTGTTCATCTTGGAAGCGTACTTTAGGGTGGCTTGGGAGTATGTAATGACGATGTTCTTCACGACAGTGTCGGTAGCAGCATTGTATGCTGTTGCGTCACCTGCTTGCAATGCTGCAAGACCGTCAACCATTGCTTGCTCGGATGCAGAAAGTGCATTCGACACGCCGTTGGTTTCTGTTCCATAGTCTGCTGCACGCTTCTTCATGGTGTAAGCTGGGGAGCAGGACCAATGTTCGTCAGGTCCGTGGAAGAAAGCCCATCCTTCGTCCCAGTTGTGTGGGGCGCCTGAATCGTTATCGAGGTTTCCAGCATCTGCCTTTGCAACGGCTGAGTTGAGTTCGTGAATGGTGTAAGCGACCATTCCAAGGTTAGCAGTTAGTTTTGCAATTCCTTGGTAGCGGACGGTGTCGGAAACATTCTCGAAGTCACCAGTACCGTCCATTGCGGCCATGATGTGAGCATCAACTGAACCGCTCATGTTGTAGAACGAATCGTATCCGTGCTTCTTACCATCTGCAGCTGCAAATCCTGCAAGTGTGCGGAAGGTGCCATCGCTCTTTTCAGCGTTCTTACCGTTTTTGTAGATGTTTTCTGCTTCATCAAAATTGAAGTCTCCTGCTTCGGTCTTTATGTCGCAGAGGTCCTGCATTAATGACCGGTGATTGTCAACGTTGGATGCATAGGTATAACCTGCATCAGCAGCATCCAAGAAGGCTGCTTTTTCATCCTCAGCGGCATCCGCATCGTCGGTTGTTTCGTCTTCTGAACCAATGCATCCAGCCATAGCTGCGATCAACATCAATAGTGCTAGCGTTATTCCTTTCAATGATTTCATTTTCAAATCCATATTCAACCCTCTGGTTTAGGCCGCCCTAAAAGCATCCCCCTTATAGAGTTTCGTAGTCCCTAAAAATACAAAAGGGAATCTGTACATTTGCGTAGGTGATGCATTGCGGATAGTCCCTCTCGGATTTGAACCGAGGTCGGAGGAACCAGAATCCTCCATGATGGACCGCTACACTAAGGGACTGTCGTCTCACCGTTACACCTTCCCTTCTTCAATTCAACGGTGGCAAGTGTACCAAAAAACATGAAGTAACTTTGATACTTTTTTTCTTCGTTCCCGAACAGTAGGAGATAATAAAGGAAAACCGTTGGGATGATTATGGACCAAATGGCCTCATACAAGAACAGACCCGCAGGTGCCGTATTCATGGCTCTTGCTCTGATTACAACCACATTCGCAGGAATTGGATTTGCAAACCCGTCAACGAGTAGCGGAAACAGCAATATGGACCTATCGTTGGACTGGGACGCACACATGTTGTATCTCACGATTGAATTTGACCCCGGCAACAATTCATCGTACTACCCTGCCATTGTTGCAGATTACGAATTCATTGATGAAACTGTGACACCTTTCTTGAACGGAACCATCACGTTGAATGAATACGATGAGCCTTCTGAACCTTACAACAACTACGTAGCCACCATTTTTGTAAACCAAAGTGACTTTCCCGAGGAAAAAGTATACTATGATCTAAACGTTGTGGTTTATGGCGTCAACGGGACTGTAAGCACCCTCCTCATGACAGCAATGAGCCAAGCGTGTATAGAAATCGACGCTGATGGTTGGAGTGCGGAATGCCAACCACAATCATATTACGATGCTGAGAGTGATTTTGAAAACATTGATGACAACATTGATGGCTATGTAAACTGGACTGAGTACATCACTTGGTACAACGATTACTTGACAATGGTGGACGACGAACAAGATGAGCTGAACAGCACGGAAGAAAACAATACAATCGCAATACTCACCTCCTACGATTTAGGTTTCGATGATGGCTATGTTACTGAAACTGCAAATGACAACATGCTTCAAATCAATGAATTCTATCCTTTTTGGGTTAACACCCATGGAGAAGGAGAGGAAGCCGATTTTAGTCATTTCTTTGGTATGATTGATGCGGATGGTAATGACAATGTTTCAGCGGATGAATACCTTGATTTCATGGAAGATGATGAGCATGCTGAACCATTGGATGACTTTGAGACGACCTTACTCACCAATATCATTCTGGATCAAGACACCGATGGTAATGGAGAACTCAACCTTACCGAGTTTGGAGCATTCTTGGATGCCTTAGAGTTTGAGTTATACGATGATTATGAAATGGCTATGTTTGGAAGTGACACTGATCACAACGGTACTGTTTCCCTAACAGAACTCTCCGAAGGTTTCCTTTCCGGTAATGATGAGATGGCAAACAATACCACGATGAGCACCTTTTTCTCCAACCTTTTCAATTACAGCGATGTAGATTCTGACCAAGAACTCAACTCTTCCGAGTTTGAAGAGTTTTACATTGAATTAGATAAGCAAACTGGAAGTGAATGTTATGAGGTCTTGGCTGGAGATGAAGCAGATGATGATGGAATACTTGAATACCTGGATTCCTCAGATAACAACTCTGATGGACCTGACAGCCACGATGACCATGACGACCACGATGACCATGACTACTACAACCACACTGAATACCTTGAAGGAGATGTATTTGAGCACAACGGAACCTTCTGCGTAGAAAATCAGATGGATTCTCAAGGAATGCTATGGTTGTTTGACACTGACGGAGATGGAACACTAAGTCTTTCTGAATTCTTTTCCTTCCAAGTAGATAACAACACGACATCCGACCACCTTCAAATGCTAGAATTCATGTTTGAAGGATACAACTCGGACAGCAGCGATGGACTCAACGCCGATGAATTAGCAGATTACATCCATGATAGAGATGAGGGAATTGATTACGACCTTACCGATGAACAAATGCTCAGGATGTTTGATACAAACAGCGACGGAAACCTCAGCTTGGAAGAAGTCCTTGATTATCTGATGGTCCCTGCTAACGCAACCGATGATGAACTCCAAATGTTCGGATTCATCTTTGACAACCACGATTACGACAATACTGATTCGCTCGATGTCTTAGAGTTTGCAGATTTCAGATTCTATATGGAAGATCAAAACCGAACCTTTGTTCCAACCGATGAACAAGTTCTCGCTATGGTTGACACCAACGATGACGGGGTTCTCAACCTCACGGAAGTTCTCAACGCCATGCACCTTAGTGGAAACGAAACCGCTGAAGAACTCCAAATGTTTGGATTCTTCTTTGACAACC
>CAXAHZ010000072.1:0-7471 GCA_963968875.1 uncultured euryarchaeote | reverse complement strand
ACGCCAACGGTTGGTCAAAAACTGAAGAATGAAGTCAATTCCGCCATAGAGTCCGCTTTGACCAGTGGGTTTGGAACAGTGACCAGTATCAGCACGAATTACGTCAACCAATACACCAATGCAGGAACTACCACGCAATGTTCAACAGATGATACGACCGATTCTGAAGCGGAAGGGGCAATTGAAAACAATGTATTTGAGCCTCCCTTGTGTTTTACTGCTGTAGCGTCTGTTGACCTTAAAGCTTCGAATTTCAATCTTAACGGAACCGAAGATTTGGATCTTGAACGGACTTACAAGGGTCTTTTGACCATGGGTGCAGACATCAATACCGGTTTTGAGTTGACCGCACAACCCGGCCATAAAGCCGACTTCATCATCAATCCCCCCGCATATTCCACGGTTCTTTCTGTTGATGATAATGGCTCCCTCGTCGGCCGCAACGGTCCTCCAAGTTTTTGGGCCGCTGAATGGTCAATGAATCATCTGAATGCTCAGGAAGTGGACACCGACCTTTTGCAAAGCGTAGACCTCAAGATGGGTCACAGGAATTCTACAGAAACCCCGACCGTCTGGGTTGAAAGCGGAACAAAAGCGCTTGATTTGAATCTTGTTTTAGATTTGAGAGATGAAAACGCGGCAACGGTTGATTTTGTTGCTGGTTTGTATTACCTTGACGAGGCAACTTTGTCGGATTGGGGCATCAATATGTTTGAGGTATCATCGGATGCAAGCATCCCTTTGATCACATCCGATGGAATACGGCTTGCATATCATAACGGTATTGTCGATCTCACTCAGTTTACCGACCAATTCCCAATAACAGATATCGTTGAAGGACTAGCGTCCACGGTAACTGAAGGTGATGATGATATCAATATGAGTGACTTGTCATGGGTTTCCGTAACGGATGGGACCGGTAACTTCGAACAACCGGGCGGTCTCAATTACAGTCATTCCACTGGTTGTACTGAACCCGTTCTGGCTGGCCAACAATTGAATTATTGCCTTGAAGGCGCGGTCGCAATGGATGCATCTTATCCAGTGTACTTGCAAACGACGAGTCAGCCGTTTAACATGGGACTTGTTGATATTCTGAAAGGATACGCTCCGAATGGAACTGCTAAAAATTTCTTAGATGCCATCCAACAAAATGACTTGGAACGTTTGATGAATTCAGGCATCACCTTAGAAACCGCCATTGATTCTAGTTATCTGGATGATATTGTCCCAAGCGGGCTTCCCCCCTCTGAACTTACGGTTGAAATCCTTGTTCCCTCATGGATTACTACGGCCGATGGAAGTTCTAAAATCGTGTTAACTAAGTCCATTGAAGGTACACAAAAAACCAACGTCTCATTCACCGGAGTTGGGCCAAAATATTCTTATGAAACCGAAATTAAAGACGATGATGACAATGTGTTGTGCTTTGCAAACCAATCAACATGTGTTACCAGTGCAATTGAAATGGATTGGCAGAAGTTTAACATCAATGAATGGTCGCAATCGGTGAGTTTCACCTTTGCACTTGATGCTGAACTATCCATTTACCGTATTGGAATTCCACTCGACGACCTTCCACAAGACGGTGATACAAAAGTCACCATGGAAGCGGTACCATCGGACCTGATACGATTGATTCTCGACCTCTCCAGCAGAATGGATGAGCCGTGGAGTTCCGGTGATCTGAGTAAACATTGTCCAGACGACATTAAGGATAAAATAAATGCTTGTAGCGACGAACTGGAACTGACTGCAACTCGGCAAGGATTGAAAGATTTCACAAAGCTTTTCGGGGAAGTTGTTACGGATATCATCCGTGAATCGGGCAGTGAACTTGAGTCCTCCTCCAACATTAAAGAAATGGACTTGAGTGGTTTTGAAATCAAAACAGAAATTTCTGGAATCGAGGCGCCAGATGAACTTGTCTCGGATGAGGAGCCGATCAAATTGAGGGTAACCATTCCAAGAGTTACGTTCAAGATTAAACTTGATGTGGATACAGACAAACTTCAGAGCGATGACCCAGACGTACAAGCTCAAGGAATCGGAATTGGCGTTGTTACGGATGCCCTTTCTTCATCCATTATCCGTCCGATGGAATGGGCAGCAAATACCCTTACAACTGGACTGAGGAATTCCATTATTAGCAGTAAAGGCCTTACTTATCCTCCCGAAGGAGATAAAGTTACAATTCCTATCAAGGGAGATACATCAGTCCCCGAGGACTCAGGTGTTCCTTCTGACTACGGTTTTAATTTAACAGGACCAATATCGTTCTCACTACCGCGTGGCATCCAAATCCAAGACTATGACTCCATCTCTGGAAATTTCAAAGTCACTGAAGAGGGAGGGCGTCAAACCATCACATACATCATCCCGCCCGGCAGTATTGATGATGAAGTATCGTTCACCCTCCATGTGAGTTGGATGTACTTTTTAATTCAATTTTGGATCTATCCCACGATTGTAATCTTCTTGCTTGTGTTGTTTATTCGCCGTCGCCGTAGAAAGAAGAAGGCCAAGAAAAACCGATTGAAGCGTCGGGAGGACAACATCAACAAGGCTCAACTTGGCGACCATGAGTTCTCAGATTTAGTAGGATTCTCTAGCCCCGGATTAAGGCGCGGTGAGACCATTGAAGACATGGCCACAATTGACGATCATTGACGTTTAATGAAGTGAATCGTAGATCCGTTGGGCCAATGACGGACCGATGCCTGGCACGGTCATCAGTTCACTTACTCCAGCGTGTTCGATTCCTTTCCTTCCTCCGAAATGACGCAGGAGCGTTTGAAGTTTCTTCGCACCAAGCCCCTCAACTCCCTCTAGGGGGTCGGCCAGCCGATTTCTACTACGGCGTTTCCGATGAAAGGTGTTGACGAAGCGATGAGCTTCATCTCTTGCATGAACCATGACTCTACCTTGCCGGTCAAGAACCAACGGTTCATGCCCCTGTCTGTAAATCGTCTCCTCGCGCTTAGCTAAAGCCGCAACGGGAAAACGGTCCAACCAACCGTGTTCTTCTAAAGCAGCAGAGATTGTACTGAGGTGTGTTTCACCGCCATCAATAAGCAAGAGGTCTGGCCACTCTTCTTGTCGTTTAGCCCAACGAACCACCACTTCTTTCATCATGCGTAAATCATCAATAGCCTCACCTTTGACGATGTACTTTCGGTATTCATCCTTGGCGGGTCGCCCGTTGCGCATGACGACGCTTGCTCCAACCCGCTCACTGCCCAGCAATTGTGCCATGTCGAAACAGACAATATGATTCAGTTGAGTCATTTCCATAATGTTCGCCCCATCATCTGCGGCTCGTTGTTCAAGAGATCCGCTTGATTTTGTCGCCATTCGCAAAAGTTGAATCTCAGCATTTTGGCGGGCTAGGGTCGCTAAATTCTCTAGGTCTCCGCGTTGAGGTAAACGGACTTCAACAGAACTTCCACGGCGCTGATTGAGCCAAGTTTGGAGTCCATCAAAAATAGGCACTGGGCTCAACAGCAATCGCGGGGGTCTTCGGTGAGCGTAGTGTTCAGAAATGAACATTGAGATGGTTTCACCGATGTCCCCTCCATAGACCACAGGCCACGCTTCTTGTCCCTGAACCATTCCTTCGTCCGCATGCAACACAACAACTGCACCCATATCGCCTTGGGTTGCCAATCCAATTGCATCGCAATCGCGGTAGACTTTGCTTGAAACAACATGTTGGCTTGTCGTAGCTCGTACGGCACGTATCGTGTCTCGGTATCCAGCAGCAACCTCAAACGCTTCTCTTGATGAGGCGTCTTCCATAGCAGCAACCAATTCATCCAACAACGGTGCGGCGTTTCCGTTCAGTATTTCTCGTACGTTCTTTACATTCTCATTGTATCCTTCAGAAGACACGCAAGGTCCAGTACAGAGACCGATATGCATGGACAGGCATCCTTGGGGAAGTAATTCTTTGCAGTCGCGAATTCCGAATTGTCGGCGTAGCAATTGCATCACTTGTTTCGCAGCCCCTGCATTTGGAAATGGGCCCCACCGTTCAGCATTTTTGGGAGGATGGCGCGTGTACATGATGCGTGGGAATTCATGATTGGTCAAGACAAGGTAAGGAAATGATTTGCCATCCTTCAGCATTGAATTGAAACGGGGCATGTGTTCACGAATCAATTGACGTTCAAGGATTAAAGCTGCCTGCGGCGTTTGAGTGACAATGCACTCGATGTCATCCGCCTTGGAAACAAGTTCAGGAATCATTTGACGGTCTGGGTTTGAAGCAAAATACGAGCGTATTCGCTCATTAAGCCGGGTGGCTTTCCCAACATAGAGAACCCTCCCTTCATTTGTTTTAAACAAATAAACACCCGCCTCCTTGGGGAGGTTAGCCGAACTGAGGTCGACGGGCATGAGTGGTGCTTGCGGGCGGTGACTCAAAAGGACAACCCTGTGGGTTGAAGAAGCACGCAACGAATGCGATGATTGATGAAGGAGAGGTTCAAAGTTCTAACCGGTACAAGCATGTTGACACGTCCCCAAGAAAAATTGCTCCGTCATCTTGGTACCTTTCCAGAGGCCATGGAGCAAGCATGGGATGTTCCAAGAGACCTTTCATTGCCTGGTCTCGCAGAGGCAATGGGAGTGGTTCGGTCGGGACTAAACCAGCCACTGACGACCCTCGAGTCCGAAGGTATGGTTTCGGTACGTGTTGCTCATGTCATTGGAGGAGGTTCCCGCCGTAGGCAAGTGTACCACCTTACAGAAAAAGGTAGATTATGGCTCGTTGAACATCCACCTTCAGCAGATCTTCAGGCTGAAAAAGAGGCCTCATCTCCCACTCAGAATGAAGTCATTCTCGTTGGACGTATGGAGCACATTAACGAATTAGAATCGCTTCTGGAAGCACAAAAAACAATCATGTTGAGTGGGCTTTCGGGTATTGGGAAAACCAGTGTGGCTCAAGCCATGGTTCATCGTGCAGTGGGCGATGGTACATCGGTCCATTCTGCTGTCGTGAACGAGTTTTCAGACATGAGGGATGTTGTTCATCAATGGTTTCCAGAAATAGATCCGCTGCCACACGATGTAGAAGCGCTAACTGCGTTGCTTACACCCTCTCCACTGAACCGATTGTTTGTTCTTGACGACGTTCATTTGGTTTCATCTCGCCACTCGGCAGGCATCACGTCGATGCTGAAGGAGCTTGAATCCAAGGCTCCGATTTCTCTTCTCCTCGTGGGCCGTACACCGCTGCCATTTACGTTTGAGTGTGAATCCTATCAACTCCCTGCTCTCAACTCAAAAGATGCCGCTGAGTTGTTGGGGACGCATCTTGACATTGAGCAACGTATCTCCATTGCAAAATCATTAGGAGGCCATCCGATGGCTCTTCAATTGTATTCCGAAGGGACGGTACTTCCCGAAGCAGGAGAAAACATCCAAAAATTCGTGGAGCAAACAATTTTGCAAAATCTTGACTTGAACGCATTAGCGGCCCTCGACCAATATGTTTTGTTTCCAAGGCCACTCGCCGTTTCCAGTCTCCCCCATCAAGACGACATCGGCAAGTTAGACCTACACGCGTTGTTACGATGGGAGCATGAAAAGATGAAACTGGAAATCCAGCACTTTGTCCGTAATGTCCGACGAACCATGTTTACCCCCGAAGAATTGAATGGATTGCACAAAAAAGCCCTCAACCATTGGATGGAAAGTGAAGATACTCAAGATGCTCATATTCTTCGCCTTTACCACCAGCTTGCTTTGAATGACCCCTCCTTCATTGAAGGGATTGAAGAGCAAGTTGACCAACTTGCCCCCATCCACGGGGCTGCAATCGCAGTCATTCTTAATCGGGCATTGGAGCAAAAACCAGAGGATGAGCGGCTTCATTACTGGGCAGGTAAAGTCGCCCTTCACCGTCATGAAATCAAACAAGCCACGTCCCACATTGCCTCAATTGAGGACAAATCGCTACGGAATGAATTGGAATATCAAAAAGCTCTTCTTGAAGGGAACGAGGCAGCATCTGAACGTTTACTTGACCAAGTTATTGCAGGTGCGAGCGATGTTGAAGCCGCCAGAACGTTACTCTCTGCCGCTGTAAAGCGTTTAGAAGACCGGTTGTTTGATGAGACTACTGAACAAATATCCTCTGACCTCCATCAACTCGTAAGCGATATAACATTGCCAAAGCAGCAAGAATATCGCTCAGCAATGATGGTCAGTCTTTCAATGATTCAACATGCACTTGCCCTTTTTGACGAGTCTCCAAAACGAGCAAAGGAGATTCGTGAAGCTCTTTCTTCTATCAGCAACGACCATGACCCCTTCGTTCAGTTGCTTCACTTGAAAGCAATGTTCCATTTTCATACGTCAGATTCACTTGAAACCGTGATGAAAGAAGCAGAGCATGTCATTGAATGTCAAAGGACTCAGTTTCATAAATCAGCATTGACGATGACATATGCAGAATTTCTATGGGGTCAAGACATTGAACAAGCTCGTTCTGTATTTCAAAATGCGATCCAACCGGATAATCTCCTTTCGTCGGGTACTGCAAAGCAACGTTATGCGGGCAGATGGTGGTATTTCTACTCCAAAACTTCACCGGAAAATGCGATTATGGCTATGCGAGAAGCCAGCAGGTGCTTTCGTTCTGCAGGATGCCATTCTGCGAGCCGAGCCATCGTCAAACGAATGCATCGTCTGTTGTGATTAGAGTTCGGCCCCGATTAGCGTCTTCGTGTCCGCAATGCCGGGAAGTACTCGGATGTCTTCAACAATACACCGAGTAAGAGCGAATTCTTCGTCGGCTTGTACGCGTGCGATAATGTCGTATTCACCAAACAGCATCCAACGATTGGTAACCATGCTGATTCCATCAAGTGCGTTTCGTACGCTTTCCTCTTTCCCGGGAAGCGTGGTTATGAGTACAAATCCAATGGCCATTCTATCACTCATCCTTCAACAGCAATCAGCGTTTGCGTTTCTTTTACGCCCGGGATTTTACGAAATATGTTCATGACTAGGTCCGATAGGAGTTTGGAATTTCCTGCTGTTATGCGAACCAACAGGTCAAATTCCCCGTACAATGCATGAACTTCCGCAACATCATCATGACCTGAAAGCGTCAAATACACCTCACGTTCATGAGTAGGCTCGGTTTTGAACAGAATAAACGCCTCAGGCATGAATCGTGGAATGAACGTCGGGATTTATTGCTTCCTCTTGGAGTGATTGGTCCGACACAAAGCAGCGAACTATTGAAAGGGTATTGCGAAGGGTTGATTTCTATGACAGCGTCATCATCCTCTGCACAACGGGTGATTTTTGTCACGTTTCTCTTTCTCTTTCCTTTGCTGTGCGCAACATATCCAATAAATCCACAAGATTTGGAGGAAACAGAACAGAATGTACACGACGCAGGAGCCCGCGCTCAGATCACTTGGTCGGGGACCAAAGTATTGTCAACATCCTATAC
>CAXAHZ010000071.1:0-7490 GCA_963968875.1 uncultured euryarchaeote | reverse complement strand
CGAGCGTGGGTTCGCAACCCGGTAACATCTCGCTCAAAACCGACTAAAAGATAGAGTTCATATGCTCGCCACAGACCATCCCAAGGATGGTAACGCTCGCCTTTTTCTCTTCGGGTTTCAAATGAAAACGACAAACAGGTTCCGCATTCAAACTCAAACGTAAGATACGTATGAGCCATGCCTTTAATCGCGTGGAAATGGTCAACCATGAACCACACATCTTTGAGTTCATCCAAGCGAACAGGGACGTTATCAGCCCATCGCTCGTCTCGGTCCCGTGTCGTGCGCCAGTGGAAATCTCTAACGTTGTGAAACGTGATATCGTTGCCATCCAATGTCGCCGTTGTCACATGTTCACAATCTGCTTCCCAAACGAGGTCAAGTTTTGGTCGCAGAGGCCGTATGCGAGTCCACCAGACATAGACCATTCTTAGGCAGAATAACGTGACCAAAATACCCAGTGAATAAGCAATGATTTCCATAAGTTCCACTACGTCACCACCTGTGCCAAATTCTCCAGTCTTGGTCCCACCAATCAACAGACCCATCTGGATGTTGGCGCCAAAGCATGCCTTGGTCGTCAACGGTGGTAGGGAGACCTTGCGCATCTGGGCTACCGTCGGCTAAAATTTGAGGCTCTGGTCCCAAATTTGGAAGGTCCAATGGCTGTTCTTCACGCACCCTAACAAGCATCAAAAATACAAGGATTGTAACGACGAGAGCCAAGATTCCGATTGAAAACCAACCTACAGATTTGGTTTCGGTTTCTGGGCCAAGAGAGGTTGAAGGAAGTGCGAAGCTTTCGTTCTCCATCTGTGCTTGTGATGGTAAACGAATGATGTTCGTTCCTTCAGTTGAAGAAATCATCTTTTCTGTGATAATTTCTAACGTGATAAGATGAACACCGGGTCCTAGATTTGAGCAATCCAAAGAAGTGCTGTTAGCATCCAATATGACGGCACCCTGAATTGACCAAACTTTAGTCATTGGAGTGTAATCCATGGATTGATCGGATTGAACCATTATGTTGCACGGGGTATCTGTCATGTTCTGATGACCCATCACTCCCAGCGTGAAGTCCGGTGGGGGGCGATTGAAGATGGTGAAATTCAACGTTGATTCCGCTGTTTGACCAAGGCCGTTTCGATAGGTTTCTTTCAATTCATAATCGCCTGCTGGCCAAGATGAGCAATCCAAAGAGTCCTGAGTATCAAGTACACTAAACGGTGCACCAATGAAGGTACGAACCCCAGTTTCGCCGTATCTAGGGCCGGTTTCATCGGAGAATTCGCGATTGATGGTACACGTTTCTCCGGTCTGAATGCTTTGTGCAGCATCAAGTCCAAGGTTGACCCTTGGGACTTCCAGTGCTGGTTTTAGCAAGAATACAGGGAGCGGATAAGTCGCAATGAAATCACCGTCACGGTCAAAGAAATCCAACCTCAAGTCGTGTTCACCAGCAGACCAAGAATCGTAAACTAGACTGATGTTGGTCTGGGATTCAAATGCAAGCTCTTGAACCTCCAAAACTTCACGTTCTTTGTGAAGTCCACGCAATTTGATAATCATCTCGTTCTGAGATTGGGTTGAATTAAGAACGACAACAACTCGGACAGCATCAATATCTCCGTCCTGGTCCGTATCGATGGTATCGTTGCGTAATGCGAGGAGTGTAAGGCCTTGTTCTGCAAGTCGCTCGTCTGGAGTAAGTTCTGCCGAAACATGTATGCTGGGGAGGCAACATAGGAAAAGGAGCAAAGTAAATGCTACAGCTGTTGTTTTCGGTCGATCACGCATCGGAATCACCTCCTGGTGCGATTGGAAGGGGTGGAAGTTCATCGAGAGGAATGAGTCTTGGCTCAGGTGCCAATCCAAGGATTGCTTGTTGCTCGGGCTCCAACTCCTTCTCGAAGGCCAATTGCTCCAATAGATGTGCTCTCTCTTTTGAAGTGCGAACAATAAGTGCCCCAGCAGCACCAAGTATGAACCCAAGTCCAACAACGAGATAGGTCATCCAAGATGCTGCAGGGTCTTCACCCATGATAGCGATGGCTGCAGCAAATTCACCGTATTCGTTGGACCAACCGTCCCCGTTGTTGTCAAGGCACCCTTGGACGTCGCGATTTGAATTGCCTGCCTCATCCGGACAGTCATCTCTTAGAGCGCCTAAAGGTAGGTCTCCAAATCCATCCTGGTCGGAGTCCTTCCATTGCAGTGATTCTGTTGGGAAAGCGTCTCCTGTTCCGAAAGGATGAGCGGGCCAAGACTCTGTTGGGTCTGACCATCCATCTCCGTCGGTATCTCTGCATCCCAAGCGGTCAAGAATTGATGTTCCCCTCGTCTCAGGGCATGAGTCTCCTTGATGTCCATCCATAAGGTCACCAAATCCGTCACCATCACTGTCCCTCCATTGGGTAGGTTCGTGAATAAATGCATCGCCTAAATCCGACCAACCGTCACCGTCGGTGTCTTGACAACCCCATCGGTCACCGCCTGAAGAAGGGCCTACAGAAGTTCCTGCCACATCGGGACAAACATCCGCAGTGGTCCCCATTGGGTTATCTCCTCTCCCATCCCCGTCAATATCGTGCCATTGTGTGGAATCCTCTGGATAGGCATCACCCATTCCTCCGGGACTCGCTAACCAATACGATGTAGGGTCTGACCATCCATCACTGTCTCCATCCGGACAACCCCATCGATCAAATGTTGAATCTCCCATCGTCGTTCTGCATCCATCTGGACGATAGGATGGACGCCATGCTTGCCCGTCAAAGAATTCAAGATTATCACCAAAGCCATCGTCATCGGTATCGTGCCATTGACTCGCGTCGCTTGGGAACGCATCTGCGAAACCGGATGGATGAGCGACCCATTCATCGGTGGGGTCTGAATAACCATCTCGGTCAACATCTCGACAACCTAGCCGGTCCAATCGGGAAATCCATCCAGAGTCAACTTCTTCGGGAGTAGAATAGACACAAACGTCTCCTTCAAAGCCTGCCAGATTATCTCCAAATCCGTCACCATCGCTGTCTCTGTATTGCGATGGTACAAACGGGAAAGCATCGACTTGGGTCGCTCCATATGTCTGATTGTCACCCCAGCCGTCACCGTCTGTATCGCGCCATTGGGTTGGGTTGAAGGGGAAATCATCAATGAAAAGCGCGCCTTCTGTTTGATTGTCACCCCAGCCGTCCCTATCGGTATCCTCCCATTGACTGGGTTCGGCGGGGAAGGCGTCTGAACCGTTGTCAACGGTCCAATTTAGGTCACCATCCGAAAAGGAGTCTCCGTCAGCATCCGGACATCCAAAGCGGTCGGAAGATGAGGTCCCCGTAACAAACGGGCAAGCATCGGGCTGAGTTGCGTTGAAGAAATATTGGCCTATTTCCCAAACGGCCCTCGTACTGTTTATTGTACCATCAGCCCAATTGTCACCGTAACCGTCCGCATCTGTATCGTTCCACTGGGAACCATCGTTAAGGAATGCGTCTCCATAACCAATTGGGTGTGAGTACCACGGCTCATATCCGTTTAGACCTCCGGGGTCTGGGTCAGAATATGAATCGCCATCGGAATCAATACAACCGTATCGGTCCGAAAAGGAATATCCACGGCTAAATTGGCAATGGTCGCCCATGTAGCCTTCCAAGTTATCGCCGTATCCATCGTTGTCTGAATCCAACCACTGTGTGGTTTCACTCGGAAATGCATCTGCTCCATTTTGCGCACCCCATCCGGAATCTGGGTCAGACCAGCCGTCACCGTCTGAATCCGTACATCCATTACGATCGTTTGTTGAGGTACCTATGAGATCAACACAATCGTCATCCGTATCAACAAAGCCATCTTCATCGGAGTCACGGTTGGTTTTGTCTATACTCGGAGTTAATGTATAATCAAAACCGTCATTGCACCAAGAGTCTTTTCCTTCAACTTTCAAACTTATTTCACCCGCAGTAGAAAGCGTGGTGGAGAGTGAGCGGCTTGGATTTCCGTCATCGACGTTTGCAGATGTGGAGCCCATTGTATAGGTCCCCTCCCAACCATCTCCGGGGCACCACCAAGCAGCATTACTCATGGTTCCTGAGAACGTAACTTGTACGATATCTCCTTTTTTCCCTTGTATCTTCCAAAAATCTTTGCTGTCTTGAGGCGAGCAACCATCGTTTGAACAAACATAACCGCTAGAACTCACTCCATCCGTGAGGCCATTTGCGCTTGCAGCACTGTCATCTGCTGAAGCAAAAGGGATTTGAAGCAGCGCGAGGCAAACGAAAATCGCCACCACCGCTTTGCCGCGCATGATAGGGGGATGTAGAATTGGATTATCAAAACCTCTCCTACAATGGTTGCCACGAATTTGGCAATTTAAACCGTTGAAAGATATTTTAATGAGCCATAAACATGCTTTTTCACGGCAAGTTGTGAATTAAATACCCAGCGGATTACACCCTCCGGGTCAACAATAAATGTGACCCTGTGAGGGATTATGCCAAGGGTTTTGCCCAAACCAAGTTCGCTTCTAAGAGATGATTTTGAATCACACAGTAACGTTAAGTTCCCTCCAATGTCGCACTTGAACCGATTGTGAGAGTTAACCGAATCGCTCGAGACGCCAAACACCTTTGCTCCGTATGAAGAAAATCGCTCTTCTTCGTCAACAAAGGTTTGAGCTTGGACGCTGCACCCAGGGGAACTATCTTTCGGATAAAAAAAGAGGACATTCCAAGATCCCCGCAAGTGAATATTTGTCCATTCTTCCTCAAGTTCGGACATCATCGAGAAATGAGGGAAGGTTTTGCCGACCCACGATGCAACTCTGCCCACAGTCTCACCTGGACAGTCTTTGTTTACCAAGGCATTGTCGTAAACATGGCTCAAGGTAATCATGTTGGAAGGTATATCCACTGGAAATGAGACGGTTTGGCAGTACGCGTTGTCCGTCAAGAACGAGCGATTGAGCCATTTCCCCGAGTAGGATTTTCAAAACAAAGCCAGGAAGCGGGGCAAATGCTGGCCTGCGCAAAACCTTCCCCATCCCTTTCGCAAATTGTTTTTGAGTCACGGGGTTCGGGGCGGTTAGATTGTACTTACCTTCACATTCTTGATTCATCATAAGATGGTGAATGGCATAAATTTGGTCGTCAAGAGAGATCCAAGAGTAGTATTGCTTTCCACCTCCGGCAGGCCCTCCGGCTCCCAGGCTAGCGGGCAATAGGAGTTTTTTCAGTGCACCACCCATGGGAGTGACTACAATTCCTGTCCGAATCCAAACCGTTCGGATACCAGCGTCTACGGAAGGCTGAGCGGCCTGTTCCCAGTTGAGTACAGTTTTTGCCAAATAATTGTCTCCGCCTTCAGAGTTTTCGTCAAGCAACTTTTCTTGCCTATTACCGTAAAAGCCGATGGCTGAACCTGAAATAAATGTCGTTGGGGGACGGTCAAGTTTCCCCAGTAACGTTGTTAAATTCCTTGTGGGAACTGTACGGCTATCTTCGATAAGTTGTTTCCTTTTTTTGCTCCAGCGCTTGTCTCCGATCCCTGCTCCAGCCATGTGAATGACGGTGTCAAATCCATTAAGATCACCTTCCAAAACTTCTCCTTTGATGTCATCCCAAACGACAACTGCGTCGTTTGAGGCATCGGGTGGAAGCACGGTTGTAGGTCGGACAAGCCTGGTAATCTGGTGCCCAGCTGCAGCAAGGAATGCGCAGAGTTGCATTCCGATAAGCCCAGTTGAACCGCTGACGAGAACCTTTTGGCGAGGCATGTGATCAAAGTCTGCTATACGCTTCAAGTCGGAGTGGACTCGTGTTGTTCGGTATGCGAACATCTGGTCCATTCTCCCCTTGACTGTGAACGGTGCAGTCCACCATGTTAGCATGTGGAAGGGAAGTTTCCATTGAACTGTATCGTGGATCTTAGACGAGGTGGCATCCACAGGAACGAAACGATGTTCATGCTCCCAAGCACCGAATGGACCTTTGACCATCCGGTCATGAAACACCTCGCCTTGTACAACATCGTGATGTTCTGCAATCCATTTTTGCTTGATTGGCCCAATACTGACTTTGAATTTTGTTTTCTCTCCGTTCTTCAGCGCTCCGGCTTGAAGAGGAGTAATTCCCTCCCACTCTGGCATAATCCGACGGAAGGCCCCCGGGCTATCGTACCACTGCCAAACGCGTTCCACTGGCACATCAAACTCGCCAATGTGTTCGTAAGTTGGCATGGGAATCCTCTCATTATTGGTGGGCAGTGTAGAGTGATGGACCTGATCCTAGGACAGTTTGCTTTGAAGCATCCTTACTGTATTTTTCAATGTATTCTTTGGTTTTGAACTTCCGCATCGTTGATGCAGTGGTCATGCAGCGTATTTTCCCATAAACCTCACGCTCAGTCCATCCCCTGTCGAATTTACCCATAACCCATCCGATTCCAGTGTAAGAATTTGGATCCCTTCCATCAAGCGCCCATCGGTCATTGATTGCAATCATCCATTGCATGGCAGTTTTGGGGTCGGGTGACCATTCCAAAATTTTCTTCCCCCATAACATTCGGAGGTAGTTGTGTATGATGCCTTCTTGGCGCAATTGTTGCTGAGCTGCATTCCACAATGGGTCGTGAGTTTGGGCCTGTTCAAATTCTTCGAACGTGTAAATGTAGGGGCGGGGGTCTTCAGAGTGTTCCCCGAGGGTAATTTGAGCCCATTGGGGTAGCGAGGAGTATTCGTTGTGGTCGGGTACCATTGCACAATGGATGAACCCAATGTCCCTCCAAGTGATGACTTGGTCAAGGAAGGCTTCGACTGGTTCGGGCAACCCCCACCAACCTTGCCTTCGGCCGTCGTTTGGCGGAGTTACCATCGAGACATCCCAACGATGTGCAGTGAAAATTTCGCTGAGAACTTGATGGACGCCAATGTGGCCAAAATGAAGCCATGGTGAGATTCCACTTGCTCCTTTTTCTTGGGGTTTGTTGCGCATCTCGTTGTAGTCGACCAGACGGCGGCTGAGGAATTCTTTCCATCGACGACGACCTTCTACACTACCGCCTTTTTTGGTAAGAACAGGCGGGACGGTGTGGTCAATTTTTAGTGTTGAGAGAGCTGCTTTCCCTATGTCCCCACCTTCTGAAACCCTCCACAGGTACTCATAGGGAGTGAGGGGGGTGTTGCTTTTTGCGAATAAATCTTCAATGAGTGTTGCGTCGATCATCGGTAAGGATTTGGCGTTGTCTAAGGGATTGGCAAGGGGGAACTCATGCATATGTTCCAGTATAGTTTTGTGCAAGTGGCGACGGAGTGAGTAGGCAGTTTTGAAATCACGACCTTGAGCGCGCATGGCCATGAAGCCGTTGGAATCAACAACGTGAAGTTCGCAAGAATTGATTTTCAGAGCGGTTTCCAATACATGCCTTGGATAATAGGTTGGAAAGTCGTCAATGACGCAGGCAGTTGCTTGGCGGAGCCATACCTCCAGCAG
>CAXAHZ010000070.1:0-7515 GCA_963968875.1 uncultured euryarchaeote | reverse complement strand
CACTCGTATGGGGTGCAGTCGTCTGTTTGGGCCAAACCAACCTCAAGAAAATGGTTGCCTATTCCTCTGTATCTCACATGGGTGTTATTCTCATCGGTATTGCTACCATGCAGCCTCTTGGATGGGCTGCTGCTCTCTTCATGATGTTCGCTCACGGAATCATCAGCCCAATGCTCTTCGCTGTTTGTGGTGCATTCAAGCATCATTACCACAGTATGGAAATTGGGGCAATGCGTGGAATGGCCAAGCATTCGCCTTGGTTAGCGACATCGATGATGTTTGCATGGATGGCCTCTCTTGGTCTTCCACTTCTCGCAGGGTTCGTTGCTGAGCTGATGATGTTCCTCGCATTATGGCACTTCCTTGCTGCAGAGAACTGGAGCGTCTTTTGGATGGTCGGCCCTGCGTTTGTTCTCGCTATCACTGCAGCATACTACCTGTGGTCCATGCAGCGCACCATCTTCGAGGGCGGAGATGACACCCAACCCCCCGCCAGCCTTAACGGTGAACCAGTGCCCGATATTGCCGATTCAGAAAAGGTAGCCATGGTCATTATGGCGGCCTTTACCATTCTGTTCGGTGTCATGCCTTGGATTGCTCTAGACATGATGAATGGATGGACCGTAGCGTTCTTTGAACAGTTGCTCATTCCACTTTTGAACGGAGGTGCCTGAAATGGAGTCTGTAATTGAACCGTTTGGCGATGGTTTCGTCACCGCACTGGCACCAGAATTTGTTCTCGTTATTGGATTGTTTACCCTGATGATTGTGCCAAATCTCGGTGATGGAAAATTCAGAATTCCTCTTACTCAGGCACGAATACCATGGTTCTTTGGTGGAAAGCGAGGGAAGCTTGACAGCGACCCCCGCCTGCCGGGTATTTTTGCCTCAATTTTCTTCGTGATGGCGTTCATTCTAGCGATTGTATCCTTCATTGGTGGAATGAACACAACAACCGTAGCTTCAGGAGAAAACGAGCTTCTCAAGGTCGATGAATTCAGCCGCTTGTTTGAATTGATTTTCTACGGGGCACTCGCTCTCGCCTCCATTGCATCGATCAACCGTATTCCTGCAACATCACGTGGTGACCGCAGTGCTTCGGGACTGTACAACAACCGCCGACAAGCGGATTTCTACATCTTGCTGATGACCTGCGGTTTGGGGATGTCTGTTGTTGCGTTAGCTCAGGACATGTTCTTGCTGTTCATTGGGCTTGAACTCGCATCGTTTTCGACCTACGTTCTCGTAGCGTTCATGAAGGAAACAAAAGAAGGTTCAGAGGCCGGAATGAAATATTTCATTGTGGGTTCGGTAGCATCCGGTGTCGGACTTTACGGACTTTCCCTTCTCTACCTTTGGGCAGGATCCCTACAATTTACTGATCTTGCAGCACAATTTGACAGTTCTGGAATGGAACCATTACCGCTAGCCGCTCTTGGTATGCTCCTAGTTGCCTTTGGTTTCAAGGTCAGCGCTGCTCCGTTCCACTTCGCAGCACCCGATGCCTATGCCGGAGCACCTGGACCCGTCGCAGGGGTACTTGCTACGGCCAGTAAGGCCATGGGAATCGTTGGACTTCTTCGTATCCTTTTGGTCGTCGCATCTCCAGAAAACAGCGATGATGGAACGACAGTTTGGCTTGTTGCACTTGCAGCGCTCTCAGTTGTCACAATGACTTGGGGCAATCTCGCAGCACTTGGGTCAACCAACCCAAAACGAATGCTTGCGTACTCCTCAGTTGCCCACGCAGGATACATGATGGCAGCCATCACAGCAATCGGGGCATTAAATTGGGAACCAGCACATGTGATGGATAGCAAATCGGCATCACTGGCTATCGTCACTGCCCTTATGTTTCACCTCGTTGTGCTCGTGTGTTTCAAACTCGGCGCCTTCCTCGTTCTCTCATTGCTTGAATCCGAAAACGGAGGTCACACGCTTGAGTCATTGGGCGGCTTGGTCAAGCGAGAACCTTTCCTTGCAGTGGCCATGTTCATCTTCATGATGTCGTTAGCCGGCGTTCCTCCCCTCGCAGGTTTCTTGTCAAAACTGCTCGTGATTATGGGAATTGTCAAGGCGGCGCTTTTGGAAGCCAGCGCTTCAGGCAACATAACCTTCAGTGAAATCCACTGGGTTTGGTACCTTGCACTCATTATGGTCATTAACTCTGCAATATCGGTGTTCTACTACCTCCGCGTCGGGCTCGTCATGTTCTTCCATGAGCCCGAAGCCGGTCGTGAAGGAGCGCTTCCAAAAGGAAATTCAGTACGTCTTGCTATCGCTGCCTGTGTTATTTCCACCGTTTACTTTGGTGTGGGCGCAGGTCAACTTATCGCCCTCTGTGAGTCTGCTGCCAACGCACTCGTTGGAGCATGGTGAATTAAGCCCACAGGTCTCCAAAACACCATCTTGAGGTGATGACTTCAAGAGGGGTGGACCGATAGCACATACAGGTGAGACTGATTGGGTCGCAGACATGAGGAAAAAGTAGACGTTGAAGAACTTGCACGTCTTGAGAATCCTGAAGGCTCCAGCGACGGAAAAATCCGTGTCAAAATGCCGAACAAGAAAGTCAACGAAATGTTCGCATTGGCTTCCCAAATTCTAGGTGGCCGCCGAGTGACCGTTCTGTGTGCTGACGGTGAAACCCGAATGGCTCGAATTCCAGGTAAAATGCGCCGGCGCCAGTGGGTCCGAGAAGGCGACTTAATCATCGTCTGGCCGTGGGACTTCCAAGACTCAAAGGCCGATGTTAAACACCGTTATACCAAGACTCAAGCGATGTACCTCTCAAGAAAGGGTGTTCTTCCCGATGATGTTGATATGTTTGGAATGAACACACGATATGACGACGATGATGAGCACGATGATTTGTTCAGTTCAACAGGAGTTCCATCATCTACAGAGCCTCAGGAGGAAGAAGAATCAGACGACCTTTTCGCCGATGATGACGGTGATGATCTCTTTGCTGACGACGATGCTGACGACGGTGGTGACGACTTGTTTGATGACGCCGATGCAGTCGACGAATCAACGCCAGAACCTGAGCCGGCGGAAAGTTCCCCAGTTGAAGAATTCCCCGAAGACGAAGGCGACGACGATGGCGATGACAATGACGATGATGTTGATGCATTGTTTTCATGAAGCGATTCAATGAGGTGCCAGCATGGCAAAGGACGAGGATTGGGAAGAACTTGCCCGACGCCAATCACGAAAACGACGGCAACCTAAAAAGGGGAAGAAGCAGTCAACAGAAGAGCGTTTAGACTCTGATTTTGAGCGTCACGAACAAAGTGAATTTATTCGTGACCTTGACGAGAGGACGACAAAATATGCTTGGATGAAGGAAAAGCGATTCAACTCAATGTTCCGTGATATTGAAGAAAAAATTCAGGGTGCTATGGGAACGGGTTCCTTTGATTGGGTCGACCGTCGTGTATTCGACCAGGTGTTTGACCGTCTAACACTTATGGCACTTTACAAACTTATGAAAACAGGGGTTATCGATACCTTGGATTTCCCAGTAGCTCGTGGAAAGGAAGCGCATGTCTTTCACGGAACAAGTCTGGCAGGTGAGCCAGTAGCGGTCAAAATTTTTCATACATCCAATGCCGTGTTCAAGAATCTCGTCCAGTACATTGAGGGGGACCCCAGGTTTACTGGACTGAGGAGAAAACACCGTGATTTGGTCGAAGTTTGGGTTCGCAAGGAGCATCGTAATTTAACTCGCTTAGCAAGATGGGGTCTCAATGTCCCTCTGCCAAGAGGCATTCACAAAAATGTCCTGATCATGGATTACATAGGAACCGAGACTTCACCTTCTCCGAAACTTCGTGAAGTTCTGGTCGACGACCCACAATCGGTCTATGACGATTTGATTGAGTTCCTCGCTGTATCTTGGCAAAAAGGGAAGCTGGTACACGGAGATTTTTCACCTTACAACATTCTTTGGCACGATGGAAGAGCCAAAGTTATCGATGTTGGACAGGGAGTTGTTGACAGTCACCCGAAATCGCAAGAATTTCTCGTTCGCGACGTTACAAGACTCGTTGAGTGGGGTGTCAAAAACAATCTTGACGTGAATCTTGCTGAAGCAATGTACGAAGTGCTCAATATGGATTTGTCGCACGTCGTACAAATTGAGCTTCCCGACACAGAAAATTGATCATTCTTCTTCCCATTGGACGTTTTCGTCTTCTGCTAGTTCCATCATATCGGTAACAGCATCATCGTCTTCAGGGTCTACTTGAGACGCCCGCATACGGCGATGACGTCGGTCCGAGACCTCAGCAAGGCCAGGGACGAGGTTAGCAAAGCCAGTAGATGGTCGCTGGGTATCCTCGCGTTCTTCAAATGCATCAAGCGATTTTGATTCAATTCGAGCTCTTTTACGGTCGCGCTCTAGGAAGCTGATGACGCTACCGTGTTCGGAGCCCCCCGCCAGCATTTCGATTGCGTGCCGAGCGGAATACAATCCACCTTCTTCACCGACTAAAACAACCGTGGAGTTGTAGATGCTGATTTGAGTTTGCGTCAAGTTTTCAATGAGTTTTCGGATTTTACCTTCCCTTCCGATGATTCTAGCACGAATGCGTCGTTGTTGATTGGAGCGTTTTCCAACGAAATCTCGGAGGTCAACGAGTTCAAAGAAGTGGTTGTCTTCCAAGAGCATAACCGCTGCATTTGGAGCCATGCCACGGCCGATTGCCTTGACAACATCCGGTAGCTTCATTGCTTTTACGGGATCATAAGTTCCAGCATCACCCCACAGAACCTCAATGTCACCGCTATCGGAGTCAATGTTGAATTCTTTGCATCCTGCAGCGCGACGAATTGCCTTTGCTGTTTCGCCTTTGGCTCCAATAATGACCGCAATACGGTCTTTGGGTACCCGTGGTAAGGACTGGCGCATGGTTGGCCGTGCCGCCCTTCTCTTTTCAATCCCTTGTCTTTCGCTGGAGCAGGGACAGTCCAAATCCAACGAGAACAATCAACAACATCGATGGAGCAAACGACGGTACGGTTCCCGGAGCATCCAACGAGGCTCCAGTCACGACCAGATAGTTCGCATTGTTGCCTTCGTCGTATTCATCGATAACATTAGCAAAATCGATGACTAAGCGTAAATCAAACTGTCCCGAACTCGGGACAGTATATTGCCAAAGGACGGTATCTGTGCTGTTTGAGAGCGCTCCTAACGGTAGGTTACGTGTTTCCATAACCGTCCACTGAACGCTTGATGAGCGGTCGGCGGGTGCTGATTCCAAGCGAACGATGACACTTCCTGGATAGTCTTGATTTGATTCGAGGACACTTGTGATGGTGATGTTGCCATTTTGCTCACCCGGTCGAACAACGAGACGGTCAAGATTCGTTTGGCTTCCGTTCCAATACAGGTCCAATCCAGGTAATATTTGGAACGATGTTGCCTCAGTGAGGTACGTATTTCCTGCTTCATCCTGCAGGAACGCTCTGAGCATAATGTGTTGACGCGATTTGGTCACCCAACTTGAAAGTCCAATTTGACCGTCAAGTCCGTTGACTCCCAGATTTAGCCACCGTCCGGAGAGATCCGGCGTTTGACCGACTCCATTTGAATCAAATCCATACTGAATGTAGGATGAACCATTGTCCATGCCTGAGCCAAGGTCTTCAGCAGCAAATGAGACATTTGCAGCACCAATACGACTTGTTGTGAGTTCGTCAACAGTCCATCCGAGAGGCACAGGTTCAGTTTCATCAATGTTGATGGTAACGGTTTGATTCGCCCCAACATTGCCAACTCGATCAATGGCTCTCACGGTGAGTTCGTGACTACCTTCCGCAAATGTGAGGGTGATTGAGTTGCTGTTTGTGGCGGTCCAAGTTGTATCTCCCGTAACCCTATACTGGACACTTGCGACTCCAGAGCCTTGTCCATCGTTGGCAGCCGTGATCAGGTTGCTGACGGTAATGCTTCCAGATTGATGCCATGTCGACCCGTCACCCACTGTGATTGCCCCCATCGTCGGTCCACTTCGGTCAATTCCGATGTGAACAGTGGACGTGTTGGAGAGGCCGGATTGATCGTAGACGGTGAGTCGGGGAGACCATGTTCCTTCGGCCATATTTCCAGATGCCCAGTCCCATCCATAGGCAAGCGATGTCGGTCCATCAGTCGCTGGAGTCCCCGGTCCTGGAACCGTAGTGAGCGTTGCTTGCTTCAAATCGTCATCGTTTGCTCCCCATCGGAACGAGATGGTGCCCTGGGAGGCAATATTGTACCATGCACGGTCTGAGATTGAACTTCCGGTCCCTACCTCAGGGTTGAGTGCGGTGAATATGGTAATTTCAGGAACCTGATTGGTGATGTTAAACAGTCCAGATTGAGCCGTCGTATTGGCTTCAGCGTCACTGTCCCATCCTACAGCACGAAGCGTGTATGATCCGTTGGTGTAATCGGTGCTGTCAAATGGATACATCCACGGCGTTTCAGTAAGATTGACCACTGCACTCCAATCTACAGATGAAGATGAAAGGTCATCGTCGGTAATCTGAATCATCAGTGAGTCAAGCGTCCCAGTTCCAGCTACACTGAATGTTAGCGTAAGCAACCCATTCACTTCTTGGTCTTGAGACGGACCGTTTGAGAACGCCACTGTGAGGCTTGATGAGCCACTTTCCATTGGCTTGGTTTTATCCTCGCCGAAAAAAGTAGGCTCTTGAGCAGGCAATGGAGCCGTTCCGGTCAGCAGGATGAGAACCAGCAAGATGCCTAGCCAACTCCGCCCCATGCCTTCGTGAGAGGTGCGATTGTCCTTCAACCCTCCCCCCACTTTTCATCTTCTTCGCCCTTTAGCGCTCGCCTGCAACCTTCCCGCCCTTCGGTTTTGCGCCTAAGGTCTACTGATAAACGGGTCAATGAGAGATGGGTTCAAGTGCTTTGCATGTGTAAGAGTAATCTATGCAGAGAACGCCGAAGGTCGCTATCATCGTTGCTTTGTTATTGACCAGTTTGGTTCCACTCTCCGTTGAAGCAGCAGACAGCGGTGGCGTTCAGTCGTCGGAAGCGCAAATCTCGCTCACGCCCGATAATCCAGTAATGGGGGGCTCGGTTGACATTCAAGTTGGTCTATACAATAACGCTCAGAGCGATGCTTTCAACGTTCAAGTTGCGGTTTATAAAAATACCATTTCCACAGCAAATCGCCTTCTTCAAGACGAAATTACAATCTTCGGTGAGCAGCTGGAAACGGTCAGTGTGACGTGGAGTGGATTAACCGAGGGAGTTCAGAAGGTTTGGTTTGAATACAGTGCAAACGGGGACACTCCAGTTCAGTTCAACAAAGAATTCACCGTTCAAGGGCTTCCCAATCTTCGCATAGATACGCTCTACATTGACCAATCGCAGCCCATTTATTCCGGCGATACGGTGGAAGTGTCAACCCTTGTGTTAAATTCGGGAACCGTCGATGCACTCTCCAGTAATCTATCCATCGTCGTACCTCAGTCCCAAAACACCATCCTATCAACTCC
>CAXAHZ010000069.1:0-7725 GCA_963968875.1 uncultured euryarchaeote | reverse complement strand
CCTGCACCGATGATAAGAACACGGGCTCTGTCTAACTTCATTTGACCTTCTATGCCAACGGTTGGTAGAGAGAGGTGACGCGCATGCCGTTCAACGTCAACCATGTCCCATCCAGAGGACCCGCTTTGATGAATCCACCGCCGTCAATGGACATTGTCTTCGAGCCACTTTTCAACATCCATAGCGGCAGAGCAACCCATACCTGCAGCAGTTATTGCTTGCTTGTAACGGGTGTCAACCACATCACCTGCTGCGAAGACGCCAGGAACCGAAGTCATGGTGTATTCTTTGTTGACGATGTATCCATTTTCGTCGGTTTCAACTTGACCGTCAAGGAATCCTGTAATCGGCTTGTGACCGATGGCAATAAAGGCGCCAGTGGCGTGAATCGTTTCTGTTGTTCCATCTTGAGTATTTTCTAAAATGGCTCCCGTTAGTCCTTTTTCATCCGAAAGCCATTCTTTGACTTGACGGAATGTTCGGATCTCAATTTTATCGTGATTTGCAGCGCGTTCGTACATAATTGTTGACGCTTTGAATACATCTCTTCGATGGATGAGAGTGACCTTGCTTGCAAAGCGGGTGAGGAACGTTGCCTCCTCACAAGCCGAATCACCGCCTCCAATCACCATAACTTCCTCATCACGGAAAAAGGCCCCATCGCAGGTTGCACATGTGGAAATACCTCGGCCCTTTTGTGCCTCTTCGCCAGGGGCATTGAGCCAAATTGATTCTGCCCCCGTGCAGACAATAATCGAGTGTGTAAGGAATGTCTCACCCTCAACTTTAACCTTAAATGGACGCTGGGAGGTGTCAACAGAATCAACATTCCTATCTTGTACCTCCAAACCGAACCTTTCGGCCTGTTCCCGTAGCTCCATCATCATCTCTGGACCTCCAATTCCCTTAGGATAACCAGGGAAGTTTTCAATGTCGCTGGTTAGCATAAGTTGACCACCGGACATGTATCCAGCAAACATAAGAGGATTGAGCATGGCTCGTCCTGTGTACAATCCTGCGGTGTATCCAGCCGGACCCGAACCGATAATGATGACATTGCGTACTTCAGACATGTGCCTCTCCAACTAAATTGTGGGGCACGGGGGTGTTTGAAGGTTCTCCCTTCCCCTTGTCTAAGGCGGAGATGGATTTTCACATCTAGGCGAGGGATGAGTCATTGGACTGCTGGGCGATGTTCAATGGATAAATCGGTCTTGCGTTTCTGCTTTGAGAACATGTTGCGCAGTAGTGCCTTTTGGACATTTTTTGCAAAAAGATTTGTTCTTTTTCTTATACTTTTGACAGCACTTGGATTTGAGTTCGGTTTTTTTGGACCGACAGGAACCGCTGCATGCACTTCCCCGTGTTTGCTCAACAAGTTCAACAACACTCAAACTTGAATTGAACATATTCTCAATTTGCCAGCCGCAATACGGGCACGCAACCCATCCTAAGTTCATTACTCCGCCACATGAACTGCATTCACTCATGGTTCCACCAAACACCTGTAGTTTAGGGCAACCTAAAATGTTTAGGGCTTACGAAACCTTTAGTTGCCGAGCTCCACTCTAAATCCATGTTCTCTGATAGGAGATGTTTGATTCAATCCAAAATGATTGATTCGGTTGTGGAGAAGTACGGCGATTCCGGCAAACACAAGTTGAGCCAGAGCGAAGATAATGTTCCATGTTAGTGCAAATACCAAACGTGGATAAATTGGCGAATAGGCATAAAGGCTCAGGCAGCCAAATACAATTAGAAACTGTGAAAGCATGTAAGGTTGCAGTGGAAATCCAGCATTTTTAACCGAGAACATCAATGCGACCGAAGCCGCTAACAACGGACTTGCAACCATGAGAGTCATCCATAGCGTGGACGGTTGTTCACCACCACCAAAATACCCACCTTGGACGACCACTGCCCCAGGGTCCAGTTCTCGTGGATGCGGACAAATGCCCTCAAAGCAGGTCTGAATTCCGTTCACCTGGCCCAAAAGGGTCCACCATAAGATCCAAATCACCCACGGGAGAACTGCAAGAGCAACAAGGAAGCGAGGATGAGGAACTCCTTCAGAAATCGTTTTTACACTCGATTTGAATTTATCCAAGACATTTGGAAGGCATGAAAGGAGCAATACGGTCGTTGTCGCTGCCCAAATACCCCATGTTACCGTTACGTGTAAGGACAATGCCCCTAAGAATGTTAATCGTGAGGTTTTAACTTCTTTACGATAGAGCCATAAACTAAGTAAGTATAAACCAACTATTATTGCTAGGCTCATTTGTTGCAGCCAAAATTCACCGGTAGATTTCAGTAACACTCCCAATATTAACCATGAAGCACAAACGGAAATGAGTCGAATGTCAAGATCTTCATACTCCGACCATACGACGGCCAGTGCAGTGATTGCTACCAATACCAACGTAACAATACCGCCTCCTAAGCTGAGGGAATTCATACCGATGAGGTCCAGCATAAAATGACGGTTGAATAAACGGCGATGTACCAAACTGAGGGCTGCAACGAGCAATAACCAAACCACGGCTAGGGGAATGTTGGGTCTACGCTTGGCAATACTGCTTACAAGGAAGCCTGAGATCACAAAGTAAAACGGAATCAACGCATACCACAAGCGAAGCGAACCAACGGTTAGCGCTCCGACGACGAGCATAAGATACATCCCCGGAGATGTTGAAAACCCGTTTGAGGCATGTCCCGTCCATGATGCTACGGACCAAGCAATGACCCAAACCAGTAAGGTGAGAAGTACAGACTGAGATAGTGAACCGGTTAAGAGCCACAACAGAATGATAAGGCTGGGCCAAAACCTTAGAGAGTGAATTGAAAATGACAGTAAAAATGATGGTTTGGTATCCCTACCCAACGATGATGCTACAAGCCAAACTGCGCTTGCAGCCCCCAATGCCCTCGGTATCATAGCAGAAAACGATAGATAAGCATGGCTGAGAACACAAAGGCTGATTGCTGCTACAAATGGAACAAGGAATCTCACTTCATCGGATCGTAATGGACCTTTGGTTCGGACGCCGTAATACGTAATGCAAAAGAGCAATATCACGACCAAAAGTGATGCGAATATGTCAATGCCTCTCATGTTGAATGAACCGTCTTCAAGCGATGACCATGTTGGCTCTGCCTCATCTAAAAGACCCTTGTCGCCGGGTTGAAAGAAAACATGGCGTTGGGAGGCAGCATCCCAATTCCATTGTTCAAGCGTTGTGATTTCATCAGGTTGCATGGTGTGGATTTCCAATGGAATTTTGCCGTTGAGCTGCAACGGAAAATCAAGACCGAGCGAGGTTATCATCAGAGCGGGCACATCGCGTTGTTCTGCATCAACTTCAACATCGACTCCTATTGATGGACCGGTGACCAATGCGACGACCTCACGTGTGCTTTCCTCGGCTGAACCGTGAGACCCTGTTGCAGTCATGCCGTGGTCTGCCGTAACAATAACTGTCCAATCTTCCGGCACACCCTCGAGCAAGGAAACGACTTGATGGTCAATATGTATCATTTTTTCAAAGTAAGGGTCAGTTTCAATCCCCCATTTATGACCTACCTTGTCAGGTCCGGAAAAATGTGCAGCGATGACATTATGAGATGATGATTCAAGCCAAGACTCAAGCTGAATGGCCGTATCGGCATCTCCAAAATAATAATCGCCGTGGCCTTGGAATGTGTCTACAAACTCAATGTTTTCATAAGAACCGTATAAATTTCCCATGACGTAACTCCCAACCATTCCGACGGAATACCTGTCATCGGCGGCGGCAAGTGTCCATCCATCTTCACCGCCAGGATGACCAAGGTTGAAATTCCTTAAACCATCAATCGGAGCATTTGGAACGCCCGTCATGAGTTCACTGATGCAGGTCGCAGAAAGGGTCAATGGGCCTGTTTCAATCTTCATCGTGGATGCTTGTGTCCTCCATGTTTGGAGTTGAGGCATGAAATCAGGACTGAGCATGATGTCTTCACCAACGCCATCTAGAATAACCATGAGGAATCCCTGTGATGGAACATCTACTGAATCAGGAAATGGGACGGTTCCTTCGGGTTGTTGACTGTCCAGTAAAACGTATGGAGTTGTTATGACCAAGGGCACCAGCATCAACAACAAAAGGGCAAAAACCCAGCGTGAAACACCTTTCCCATCCAACACTTTCATTCTGTCTGGCTCCAACGTTCAACTCTCCAATGGCATCAAAACAGATCTAGGAATCTATCCGTCCGTAAGGAGGGCGGATTCTAAAGTTTCGGGTGGGCGAAATTCTCAGCGGCGTATGGACCATTTCTTCCTGCCCAATCCTTCAATCGCTACACCCGTTAAAACTCCCCAGAACAACGGTGACTCCACAGAAAGCAACGCTCCCACAATCATGGCTAAAAGTGCGACGATCCAATGATGGAGCCAAACAGAACCCGTTCGGATATGGGGTTTGAATCGTTCTGTAATCCATCGTGTCAGCGCCATAGAGACGATAATACTGATTGAAAAATAGGCGAACTCCATGTATTGTCCTAAGTAAGGCAGTTTATTATCCATTAAGAACGATGATGAAAAAAACATAACAAGAGAAACGATGTTCCTAATTTAGGCTGTCCTAAAATACATATAAGTCCTGCTCATCCCCGTGGTTAAGGGGATACGAAATGCGTCATAACCAAACCTCAATCTTACTAGTAACTTTACTGTTAGCCGCGTGCATACCAGGATGTCTTTTTACGAGCAATTCTGCGACAACAACATGTTCAGACGACGATAACTGTCTCAAGATCGCCTTTGAAGTAAAAGAAGAGTACCGTAATACTGATGAAAACCCACAAAAACTTGCTGACAGGCTTGGGGAGTTGATGGGACAGGAAGTTGAAATCTATCCCGTATCCAGCCCCGCTGCCACCATAGAAGCCTTGCGATTTGGCAATGCAGATATCGGTTTCCTAGATGGAGGAGCCGCATGGCTGAGTTGGCAGGAATACGGCCTTCAAGTTGCTGCCGCTGAACAGAAAGGTGATGGTCGTGCGTATTACAATGCGATCGCATGGGTTCACAAGGACTCAGACATGGCCCTCGCCGACCAAGATGACGACCCATCTACCGACCCTTTCGCACTTATGGAAGGAAAGATTTCCTGCCACACCTCGGCACTAGGAAGTTCTGGAATGTTACTACCAATGGGATATCTTATCGACAATGGCTACGTTGAAGTCGTTGGAGACCCGAGCGAAATTGACTCCCTCCACAACACCGTCACCAACCATTTCTCAGAGGATTCTAGCATACCAGATAGTGGAACCCCGTATTACCGCTACATCGGTTCTCTACGATGTCTTGCAGAACATTCACTTGGCGAGGCTACCGATTACATTTCGTTTGCTAAAGACCCAACTGTCCCTGATTATTGTGGAGAGACTCCAGAAGATTGGTGCTTTGAGGGTGATTTCACTGAAACAGCCGATTTCTATCCAATTGCCGGACCCGAAGGATTTGGACGAGCTCCGAGCCATCCAGTCATGTACAATCCAGAATACTTTACCACAGATGAAGTTGAACTCTTGAGAAATGCATTCTCTACCATGACCAACGACTCTGATGACTTGGAAATCCTTGATGATGTATTGAGCACCCCCGGTATGACCATCATCGACACACAATCTCACCTCGGCGACTATGGAAATGCCATTGAAGAAGTTCCAGGCATCAAAGCTTACTTTGGAGAAAAAATCAACAAAACTGGTTCATCATCCTCAAGCGACGGCCCATCCCTATTGATTCCACTTTTAGCCTTAGGAGTTGTTGGAGCGGTGTTCATCGTTATTCGAACCCAAACATCCAAGTCAGAACCTCTTGACATGGACGATTCACCAAAGGAAGAAGAACAATAACCGGTGAAATCTGTGAGATTTGGGGTCCTATTTGCTCTTATATTGGTATTGACGCTACCTCTTTCGGGGTGCTTGAGCAATGAGAAAGATGAACCAGACACCAATGGTTTTGAGTGGCCCAATCAAGGTCAACCTGAATGTGAACCGCTTGAAGTTAACGTGAGTTGTAAAGAATATCTTACGGGTTTCACAACACCGATCACCTCGCTTCATCACCCAGTCAACGACGAAATTTGGCTTGCTGACCTTGATGGTAGAATTGTTTCATGGGATGGAACCGATAAGCGACAGGTCGCAAACCTAACTGGATTGATCTCAAATTGCCATACCGAAGCAGGGCTTCTTGGGTTTACCTTCACTGATGATTTTCAAACCAGTTCAGAAATCTTGTTTACATTTATTGGCTCTGCAAATTGTGAGAGCAAAGAGGTTACCAATTTGTTCTTAGCCACAGGTGAAGTGAGTAACGGTACCATTAGTATGGATAACGTTAGCGTATTACGTGAGATTGAACAACCTTACAGAAATCACAACGGAGGCCATTTGCATTCTCTAGGAAACCACTCCTATCTTTGGGGGATTGGTGATGGTGGAGGTTCAAACGACCCCTTGGATAACGGGCAAAACGGCAGCAGTATGCTTGGAACCATCCAACACTTTTGGTACCATGAAGGAGCGGTCAGCCCCCTTCACAATACGAGCGGAACCGATGATGATTATGTTCTTCACAAGGGTTTACGAAATCCATGGAAATTTGATGTTGACTCACAACAACGGCTATGGATTTCTGATGTCGGTCAAAATTGTTTTGAAGAAGTCAACGTTGTTGATGTATTTACCCCAACCAATTTCGGTTGGGCTGATCGAGAAGCAAATAGGGAGTTTAGCGACCCGGACGATTGCTCAACCTCACCAAGCAGCCCGCCTGAAGGAATGACCGACCCAGTGCTTGTTTATTCACATGAAGAAGGCAGATGCTCAATAACGGGTGGATTATGGATGGATTGGGGTCCAAGTCAGTGGCAGGACGGTTATCTCTACGGGGATTTCTGTACTGGGGAGATTTGGCTAGCTCAACTCAATGAAAATGGGGAATGGGAACAAAACGACCTTGTGAGCACTCAGAATTTCGTCGTCGGTTTTGGACGAGGCCTCAACGATGAATTGCTTGTTTTCACCTGGACAGGTACAATTTTCCACCTGAATCCCTATCAGGGATAAGATGTTGAATCGCATCGCTGTGAAATTGGTATTGTTATCACTGACAAATCATTAAGAGGTATTGTTCAGCCTTTGTGCCATGGGAAAGAGAGGTGTCCTCCTCATCAACGTTGGAACTCCCGATGAACCAACGGTGAAGTCTGTACGCGCTTATCTCAAGGAATTCCTCCTAGACCCGGATGTCATTGACATCCCTGCCCCACTCCGTCATCTCTTAGTCCGAGGAATAATTTTGAGAGTAAGGCCCAAGAAAATAGCACCATTGTATGAGAAGATCTGGATGGAAGAGGGGTCACCGCTACGCGTTTATTCAGATCGAATCACATCGTCTCTTGATGACATGTTTGAGAACACAGAATTTGAATTTGGAATGAGATACGGTAATCCTAGCATTCTTTCCGGCTTAGAGAAACTCCGTAAAGCTGGCGTGGATGAACTCCTCCTACTGCCAATGTTCCCTCATTACGCACAAGCCACAACAGAATCCTCGTTAAAGCATGCCCATAAACAATTGAAAGCGATGGGCTGGAACCCTTCTCTATTGGAGATGAGCCACTTTGAAACCGAAAATGAATATACAATCCCGCTCGCCAA
>CAXAHZ010000068.1:0-7735 GCA_963968875.1 uncultured euryarchaeote | reverse complement strand
GTGATAGGAATGGCATTTGCATGTTGTTCAACGAGCCAATTAAGTGACTACTCCTTGAGTTAGTAATTTGGTTGAAATAGGTCTAGGACACACCGTGGAGAGTGTTTCAAAACGGGATTTGAAGTTTTTTTTCTCGGGCGAAGTTGTGTTATTGAGCGTTTGAGGAGCCTAGCCCTCATTCAGGATTGTATACCCCATCCGGTGCGATTTGCGGCAACATGTACTGTGGGTCGGTAATCAATGCATAGATCAACACATCCATACTTTCCAACAACTCTGGTGAGCACGGTTCCCACTCGTCCGCAATCTCGTCACACGTTGATGTATCGTTCAGTAAGTTCATATTCGTAACTTGAGCCCAATAAACGTACTCGATAGCCATACATTCGTAATCGCACGTCGTATCGTCATAGTGGTACCATGCATCTTCAGGATAATCTCCTGGATGGTCAATGAATTGGCCACCTCTTGCTTCGTCCATAGCCTCACTTAGCAAGGAAGAATCCGGGCTTATATCAAAAGCGTCTGGGTACAATGAAGCATGTCCTACGTGGTTGATGGTGTGCATGATCTCCTCAATGGTTGCATCCGAGCCCCAACGTCCCGGATTTTCAGGGTCCACTTCATCTGCAAACAGTACGGCACTCACGCCGTTACCGTTGTAATTCTGCATGAAATCCGAAAGAGCTGGAGAATCCTCAGGTTCTTCTGAATTGAACATCGGGACAAGAGCGCTCATGTTTTGCAGTCTTGATAGCAATGCTTGGTCATCCACAACCCCGTCTTCATCGTTGTCCAGTAATTCGGCTAACACATCAGCGGTATGGAGTACTTGTGCGTCGCTAAGACCAGATTCTGCATACACCCCTAAACCGAATACTTCTACGTATTTTGTAAAGCAAGCCATACCGGCTTGGTCAGCGTGAGGGTTATCCTCAACACTGAATATGGATGAGTTCGATGCATCGTTTGTAAGTACATCTTCACTTCCATCGCATTCTACCGGTTGAGGCTGATATGATGCATCAGTGTAGCCCAAACCTCCGCCCGAAATATTGAATTCCGTTGATAGATTGAACGAATCCTTTCCGTACGTCTCGGCGTTTTCATCCAACCAATCTTGAGCATATTCTAAAGCGACTTGATTGGAGCGATAATCATCCTCAAGTTCCAATGCTACATGTTCATACGACAAATCGGCATAATCCTCCGTGAAACAACCGACTGCAGCTCCGTAGGTCAGTTCATACTCTGCTATGAATGAATAGATGGCGGCCTTGAAAGGGTCTTCAGGCCACATCATTCCACAGTCGGTGGCGTCGTCCGAGTCATCATCTTGCCCGTCATCTCCATCCTTCAGGTACATTGGGTCGTAGTGAACGCTAGAGCATCCTATTTGTTCAGCAGCCTCTTCTGAATCACTTGCGAAATCTGCAAACTTACTGTGCCATACCTCATCTTCTGCTTCCAGCCAAATATTAGCGTATTCTCCAGTCGGTGTCCCGATTTCATCTGAAGCAGGATAACAAACTCCATCTTCATCATGTCGAAGAATACCTCCATCAATGTGGTGTATTTCATAGCAAAAGTCTTCCAAATGTTCAGCCACATCAACGCAAATTTCAAAGAAATCACCGTTGTAATTTGAATCGTGTTTTTGCCCCGACGATGTATCTACACAAAGGTCATTTCTTTGTTCTTCATCCCAAATAACGCCTAAAATGCTATCCCACTCATCACAACTTCCATTGATGAGGGGTAATGCGAAATACATCATGTCAGCTTCCCAAGTCACTGCCATTCCATTTTCAGCCCAATAGAATTTCCCGAAAAATCGTGGCTCCTGGTCATTGTCCCCCAAATATTGTACGCATCCTGCAAGCGAGGACAAAAGCAAAAGGGCAGTAAATCCGATGGCTTTTGCTAGGTTCATAAGCAACCTAGGACAACTGAGGCTTTAGTTGTTGAGCGTTTGATTTAGGTTCCATGTTCGTGAACTTATTCCTCTTCTTCAAGAAACATATTGAGGTGATTGTTGAGATGATTGATGGCGTCGTCAATATTCTCGCTGCGTAGAATCTGTTGTTTGGTGTCGAGGTCACTCACAAGCAGAGCGGAGACGACGAATACAGTATCTGCATCGTTGTCGATCAGTTCCATAACCGGGGCTTGTTGAACCCAATCCTCTACCTCGTCGTTTTCAATGCTGAGCAAGGATGCAATGCGAACCATAACGTGGCTGGCGATGGATTTCAATTGCTCTTGTTGCTCGTCTGTCGTTTCAGCAGTGTGTTCTATATATTCAACCTCAGCACTGATGTAGAGTTTTGAATGACCCACATCTTCAGGAATGAATTCCAGGATTGATTGTAAATCGGGGTCGATTCCTTCCCCCTGGGTTAGCGGGTCCATGGTTGGATGGTCAAAGGGTGGAAGGGCCGGTTCAATGATTTCATTGACGGTGAATCTTCTTCGCCCAACGATCTTGAGGAAGTGGTTGCTGCCTTTTGTTTCATGGTGAAGAATTTCTGCTTCACAACCGTGAGTTTGAGGCCCGTCCCAATGGTTGGTTTGGGTAAAGGGGTCATTGAGGACCAGCCCGAAGTTAAGCCCGTCCAGCAAACAATCGTCCAGCATCTGACGGTATCTCGGCTCAAAGACGCGAAGTTCTTGCACTTCTCCTGGCATGAGAACCATGGGTAAAACGAACAACGGGAGAGGTGCCATGGCTATTTTAGACGGCATTGACTTTTCAAGTTGTGTTTGAATGTCCCACATACAACATTACGCCCTATCGTTTATGGATTGGCAGGGATACGAATCACCATGGCCATTATGATGATTCTCAACCAACAACCCTACGACGGAACGGACGTGACCTGGAATGCACTGCGTCTCGCACGCCAGTTGCATCAGGACGGAGAAAGCGTTCGGATTTTTCTCATGAACGATTCAGTTGACCTCGCTCGTGATGGCGTTAACGTCCCAGACGGGAACGAAGACATGGTTCAGATGCTCAAGGACCTCAATGGATCAGGTGTTGAGGTTCGTGTCTGTGGCACCTGCCAAAACCGCTGTGGAATCTACAAAGGGCAACCCTACTACGATGAATCACTCAAGTCAACCATGGCAGCCTGTGCGCAGTGGGTTGTCGATTCCGAGAAAGTTCTGACCTTTTGAGAACGGTCAAAGGGTTCCCATTCCACCAAGGGCCATCGGCTCGAGGGGTGTGAGGGTGTCGCCTCTCAAACTTGGGCCCGTTGCGAAGGTTGCAAAGATACCCTTGTCAGACAAGTTGTGTGAGAGGGCGAACCATGTTCTGCCGTAAGCATCAACGCGGATGTCCAAGAAATCTCCAAGCCCTCCACATCGGTTGTATCCACAGTCCGGTTCGGTGTCTATTGGGTCCCCTTCGTGGTTCAATTGGACCGTGGTAAACAACGGTGTTTCATTGAATGCATCGGTGGCGTAAGTAAGGTATGCATTCCATATCTCGTCGCTTCCGTCTGCCTCACCAACATAGCCAAACGCAACCGTTCCAGGGTCGCCAGCGACGACCACAGGGAATCCAGTTCCGGAGAGGTTGATCGGTGGAGCGATCATTGTTGCATTGGACCAAGTGTCCCCTTGGTCAATGGAATAGGACCAGTACGGCATGTTGTCAAGTCCCATCCACATGGCGTGGACGTTTCCTTCCGAGTCAACTTCCACCTGTGCTTCTTCAGCGTTCCAGGTGTCTGCCGTCCCGGTTTCGGATGTTGGCAACTCATGTTCCGTCCAGCTGA
This sequence comes from uncultured euryarchaeote, assembly GCA_963968875.1. Classification (GTDB taxonomy): domain Archaea; phylum Thermoplasmatota; class Poseidoniia; order Poseidoniales; family Poseidoniaceae; genus Poseidonia. The sequence goes on along the minus strand of CAXAHZ010000068.1, from coordinate 3,950 downwards.
TGCCTGCATTGGTGGTGCGGAAAATGGAGTATCCTTCCCCAGTGCAGCCTTTGTTACCGCGGTAGAAATTTCCATCTATGCTTCCAACCAAGTGGGCTGAAAGTCCACCCGATGAGCAGGTTACGGGAGCACCAGAGGTTTCGGGTCCCCATGTGGCTCCTCCGTCTTGGCTGGATGAGCAGAGTGGGTGAGGGGCATTTCCATTGATGCAGAACATGTAGGTTGTTGGGTGGAGGAGAGCGGGCATGTTGCTGCTGGCAATGGTTTGGTGATCTTGAACCGAGTATGCTTGCGTTGCTACACTGGGTCCGGTCCACGAACCGCCATCGTTGTCCGACCATTCAACGGTCATTCCGAGAAGAGCATGCATGTCGAATTTCATAATACGACCGGTCCACGGGTCGACGTAGACATACGGGTCGTTTGAATTGACAATGGGTATGAGCGGATTGTAGACATTTTCGCATGAATAGTCCAAGGTCATTGTCATGCCAATCAAATCACAGGAAACAATGGCGGTTGAGCCTCCAGGTCCGTTTCCATATGAACTCATGATCATTGTATCTGTTTGTGTAATGCCCATGGTCGGCTCAAAGGTTGACATCCCGATGCCATAATAGGTCCCAGTTGCAGGATGAGGGGCATTTCTTCCTTCCCAAATCAGGGTATCGTTACCCCAAGCATCTTCTCCGCCTGGTAAATGGTACCACGTATGCGGGTCCTTCTCAAAGTTCCAAACTGTCTCGACATTGACTTCCTCCGATTCCTCTTCGGAACCAAAGCATCCCGAAAGGGAACACGTGACCATCAGGAGAGTCAGTAACACTGCGCTTGGTGCTTTCATAACCTAAGCCAACAAACCGGTCCATTAAAGGCTTATAGTCGCTTTAAATGGCGCAAATGTAACAAATCCATGCGGAGTTGCCGTTTTTGATTCCGAAGAATTCGTCAATATCTATTCTTCTTCGCCCGAGGCGTTGCCCGTTAGCGCGCCTTTGAGTTCATCAAGGTCAATGCGATGGTCCTCATTCTCATCAAAGGCTTTGATGATTTGTGAAACCTGGCCCGGTGAAAGAATATCTCCGACAATGGCACGGATTCCTTTGTGGAGTTCAGGCCCGTTGATGGTTTTGTCACCGTCGGCGTCGATCTCATCAAAAAACGCTTCAATGGACATGTCTTTACCAGCAAGTGCTTCGTTCAGGTTGTTCAATGCTTCTTCAACGGTCCATTCTTCGCTGCTCATGGACTTGGCAGGAGGCTCATAACAAAAACAGTTCCCCTTCTCATGTTGTGAAGATGCGGGTGGATTCAGATGCTGCTCGGAAGGAACCCGTTGGTCAATTCATACAATTAAATCAAGCATGAACACACATGTACTTGTGCTATGACCTTCAGGAGACCAATGAGCATCCATGTCGTTTAGAGTCTGCGTCAACTGCCACGGAATTCGAGTTTACCCGTACATGGGCTTCATGGTAGGTCAACGGTATGAATGTCAAGATTGCCAAGAACAGATGGTGATTCCCCTTGAATTTGAAACGGTTGAGGATTATCAGGAATATCTTCGGGGAGTCGCTCCAAACCATCCAAACATCAAACCGAAAGAAGAAGAGGATGATGATGGGGATGAGGATGGGGATGAGGATGAAGATGATTCCGAAAACGATTGAACTTGATTGTTTTTTTGAACTGCAAAACACAAACGGTCAAAAAGTACCTTCGTGACGCCGGGGCATGGCGCCTGTGGATATTGCTAATCCGAGCGAAGAGCACACGATGTTGCGAGAAATGGTTCGTGATTGGACCACCGAATTCGTAGAGCCCCAAGCACACGAACACGACAAACATGAGCGTTTCAATCTCCCGTTACTCCGATCGATGGGGGACCTCGGTCTTCTTGGAATAAGCGCCCCCGAGGAATTTGGCGGCTCTGGCCTTGACGCCGTCGCATGTACGATTGTTCACGAAGAACTCTCAGCATCCGACCCTGGTTTTGCACTTGCTTATCTCGCACATTCAATGCTCTTTGTCAATAACTTAGCACAGAACGGCACGGATGAACAAAAAGCTAGAATCCTCCCCAAAGTTTGCTCTGGAGAATGGATTGGAGCCATGGCGATGTCTGAACCCGATGCAGGTACTGACGTTCTCGGCTTGGGCACGACTGCGGTACAGCAAGACGACGGTACATGGTTGCTCAACGGTCGTAAGATGTGGATCACGAACGGTTGCATCGATGAAGAAGGAACCCCAGCAGATGTCGTCTGGGTTTACGCTCGTACGGGAACCGACGACAAGGGTCGCGTGCAACTGTCAACCTTCCTTGTTGAAGCAGGTATGCCCGGCTACAGCGTGGGGCAGAAAATCTACGACAAAACAGGGATGCGAGCCTCTAACACTGCAGAATTGGTGTTTGATGATTGTGTTGTCCCCGGTGCGAATTTGGTTGGAGGAGTCGGTGAATCTCTGATTCACATGATGGGTAATTTGGAAATTGAGCGATTGACATTGGCCGCCATGGCCCTTGGTATAGCTCGTCGTTCCCTTGAAGAGATGAACCGCTATGCAACCGACCGTATCGCCTTTGGTTCAAAGATTCGTGATTTTGGACAGATTCAGCGCCATATTGGTGAAGGCTGGGCTAAATACCGTGCTATGCGTGCTTACATTTACGATACTGCTAACAACCTCGATATCGGGGTCGCAGGTCAACGTTTAGACTCAGATGGAGTCAAGTTATTTGCTACGACTGCTGCAAAAGAAATTGCAGATTCTGCCATCCAAGTCATGGGTGGCTACGGCTATGTTGCTGAATACAATGTTGAACGTCTGTGGAGGGACGCTAAACTTCTTGAAATCGGTGGCGGTACGCTTGAATCCCATCAAAAGAACATCACACGAGACTTGCTCAAAGACGGTGAAGCCATCACTCGATGAGTTCAACGGTTTCGTTTGGAGTGAGCAATTTTTTCGCATTTCTCATGGCACTGGCTACCAGTCCTGAGGACACGAGCAATGCTACGGCGATTGCGGTTCCCCATGTCCACACGTTTGACATGGTTGAGATGGTGTCGTCGGTGAGCAACAACGCCATGGATGTTGTAATTCCAACAGCGATCCCCGTTTGAAGCAGCATCGGTGTTGAGACTCTTAGGAAAGGAGCAGATTTGCCCAGTTGAAAGAGAACAAATACCACCCAAGAACCCGCACCGATACCCCAAACTGGGATTTCAGCAGGATAATTGTCAAACAACATGAACGAGTTTGAAGCGATGTATCGGTCAAGGCCTGTAAGCAGTACAACCCATACCAGCGATGCCCCTAACAAACTGAGAACGGAGGTCATGACCTTGGATGTAGGTTGTTCCCCGTTCGTTGTTGCTTCAGCAGATGAAGCTTCACTCTGGCTGGGATGTTGGTCCAATGCAAGAGCTCGGTATGTTTTTTCCAACTGGTCGACTCTTGTTGAGAGAGAATGCATGTGGTCAACAAGTTCAACCAAGACATCGTGCTCTTCACTCATAATTGCCATTCGTTCACCCTCGAATTCAGGTAATGTGATCATTTCTGGAGCGATTTCAATGAAGCCATCGTCGCGAAGTTCTGTCTTTGCATCTTCCAATTTTTGGGCTTGCTTTTCCTCTTTTCGTTCCTTCTTGGCTTCTACCGCTTGCGACATGGCTTCACCGGTTTTGGCTACTGCATCACGGCTTGCGCCGGCTACTTTCCCTGCTGCTCCTTTGGTTGCAGCCGCCGCCTTTCCGGACAATTGTGCAATTTTTTTACCCGTTGAACTTAGGCGCGAGGCTAGAGTCTTAGGAGGTTGACGGGGAGTCAATGGGTCTTCGGTCACGGTTTGCCCTATGCGGATGTCTCATGTCAAACCTTCGTATCAATATTCAACTGGGACGGGGTCGAGAATCCGCCAAAGATACCATGCAGCAGCA
>CAXAHZ010000067.1:0-7751 GCA_963968875.1 uncultured euryarchaeote | reverse complement strand
CTGGCAAGTGCTCCGATATTACCGAGGCCAAGAACGGCGGTCCCGTTTGAAATGACGGCTACAAGGTTGCCCTTTGAAGTGTATTTGTAGGCGTCCTCTGGGCGTTCTTCTATTTCCAAGCAAGGATACGCCACGCCGGGTGAGTAGGCAAGGCTCAATTCGTGCGCTGTAGCATGCGGTTTGGTTGGCACGACCTTGATTTTTCCACGCGGTTCGGCTTCGTGGTATTCCAGCGCTTCTTTCCGGAGCAATCGCTCTCTGGCTTCTCGTTCCATATGGACCCCTTATCCAACGGCAGACCCTTATGGTTTGAGTGTTGTGTGAGTCCTCACTTGAGAAAGGCGATTCTTAGCCCCTCAAGGAACGCTACGGGCTGGTTTCTTAGCGGTAAACCAAGTGATTAGCATAAATTAAAATGAATTCTTGTTTAGACAAGAAGGAGCCCCTTTCAAATACCCTGAAAGTCCGGTGGGTTACATGATTACTACCCGAGGGGCTGAAAATGACGCCCGAGCGACCAGCCGCGCCCTGTCAATGGTGCTTCTTATGGTCCTCATGTCAATGGCACCGTTGTTGACCCTTCCCACGGTTTCAGCTCATGCCGAACCCAGCGGTGTCTCTTGGCCTCTTGAAGGCAGCAACGATACCGGTTGGGTCACCTTGGACGCCACCGGCGCCAACCCGGAAACAGGAGCTCAAGCAACCGCAGATTGGAATCTGAGTTTTGCCCCGGGAGCTCAATTGTCAAATGTCACACTCGAAGTCCGAGTGAGTGGCGATGATGGAACGGTCATCGAGGAACCTCTTCTTGCGGTAGAGGGCATGGGGACGAACTTGTTTGACTGGTCCGGATACGGCATGTTTGGTCAATCCAACCAGTTTGACAACGGAGCAGTATATTCAGGACGGTTGAACCCAAACAGCAACTCAAATGCTGGCTGGACATTACCGTCCGATGCGGAAATAACCGAGATGATCATCCAATCGCTTGCCCCAGTTGACCCTGCGGTTTCATTGGGCCTCGCTCCTACATTCATCAACGACTATGCAGTTCATCCTGACCTTGGATTCATGTACGTCGCTGCCAATGATAACTTGCTGATGCTCGACATCAACTCAAATCCAAGCGTTATTGATATGATAAGTTTTGAAGAACATTCCGGCATCCACACAATGGCCCTTGATTCTCAATTAATGGCCATTCATCTTCTTGCAGGAGACGGTACGATGCACGCACTTTCCTTGGACAACTCTAGCGCCTTGTTGGCCATGCCAGCACCTACTGAGCCCTTTGACGCCTTTATGGTTTCAACTTCCGGCGACTACTACGGGGCGAACTCGGAAGGAGTGTCAAAGTGGGACGGGGCCGGATGGGTCAGCATTCAAACGATTTCTGGCCAAATCGTTCCGGATTCGGCTACGACCATGTTGGAGGTCAACGGAGTCCTCTACACTGCATTTGAAGGCGCAGGAGTGTTCAGATACGACTTGACAACAAACGTTGGGCTTTCTTCGTGGAATACAGGAAATACGCTCCACTCCGACGACATCACAACAATGGCAGTTTCTGGAAATCAAATCCTCCTCGGCTCATCCGATAGCGGGCTGGCTCGTTTTGATTATGCTGCGGGATTCTGGCTCTCGACATGGAGTGCATCAAACTGGCTTGATGACGACGAGATTACAGGTCTTGCCCGAGTTAACAATAACCTGTTCATTCTCAATGGGGATTCACTCCATGTTTACAACACCACGAATGGAATCTTTGCAACAACATATTCCTTGGTTGATTTCGGACTCGCCGGAGGACAAAAAATGATGACTTGGCAGAACAGTGGCCCTGCATCTCCAAGTCAAACAAGCTTGCTCGTGAGCGACGGAATGGGCACATTGGCTCACCTGACTCCAAATCTAACACCGTTGCTTCAAGGGAATATCCGCCTTGCGAGCAGCCCAGCAACGGACGAAATGTTTCACATTGTAGAAGTCAACGGCATTCTTTACATTGCAGGGGACTTCGAGGGACTTTCAACCATCAGCCGATACGACACCGGCAATTCAGAATGGCTCTCACCAATCGGTAACGGTCCGTCGGATATCTCTGCAATGGAAACCGACGGAGCCGATCTTTTCGTAGCAATCTCAGGAGCGAGTGTCTACCGCCTTGCCACAAACGGAACCCAGCTTGCCTCATGGTCTTCAACCAATTGCTGGGACATCGGTTCAGATATATTGAGCATGGACGTTGATGGAAGCCACGTCACCATCAGCTTGGAAGACGGTGGCTTCTCAATCATCAACCGTTCAAGTGGAGTTTGTATCCAGTACGACACGACCAATGGAATACCAACCTCCCTGCTTGGAGATGTTGTGCTCAGCGGTGGAAAAGCGTATGTAGCCAGCGAAGACAAAGGGGTTTTGCGCTACGATATAGCAAACGATTCATGGCTGACGCCTTGGGGCTCTACTGGAGTTAACGGCGTTGATTATGCTGGCGTTGCTATGGTCGGAAACATTCTCCACCTCGGCCTTCAGGGATACGGTGTGGTTCGCAAAGACATCTCGACCGGGGAAATCCTTACCCCATTCCTTGCAAGCGGCAGAAACGCTCCCCTCCCCAGCAGCCAAATCTACGCCCTTGCAAGCGACGGCTCCAACCTCTACATCGGCACGCAACAAGGCGCTCGTAAGTGGGATGGAAACCAAATGACAAGTTTCGGCCAAGGTTCATCTTGGCAAACACGACCTACACAATTCTTTGACTTTGCCGTAGACGCGAGCATCGGCGGAGGGTCGCTCTATGCTGGTACGAATATCGGCGTTTGCAAGTACAGCATTGCAACAATGGGTATCAACGATTGTCAAAACGTGTACGATGGAATGCCAAACTGGGCCACATACAGCGTCGGATATGACAACACCTACGTCTACGGTGGGACCACCAACGGGGTAGGTCTCATCACCAAGTCAAACTTTCAACACGATTACAACTGGGGTGAAGGAACTCAAACCGACAATGCGCTTGTGGAAACAATGGGCGACATCGCTTACATCGGAACCGATGGACTGGGCGTGTTGCGCTACAACATTACGTCCAATGAATGGCTAACACCGTTCAATGAAGACGGCGGTGTTCTCGATGGAGGCAATGACGATGTTACCGGACTCGTGGCAGACATCCGTCAAAATTTATTGTGGGTAGGAGGAAGCGATGGGTTTCAACTGATCAACGTCACCACGGGTACTGAAGCATACGATATTGAAAAATCAAGCAACCTTTACAGTGCAGACAATGATCCTTACGGAATGGTCATTCACAACAACATCATGTATTATCATTCTGGAACTGCAAGCGACGAAGTAAGCCGTCTTGATGTGTTCAATCTTACAGATTTAGGCAATCTTGACATTGGCGCACAAGTTGGGCAAAACGGAGGAGATATCGCCGGAATGAATCTGGTTGGGGACATTCTCATGACCAGTGTCGTATCAGGGCAATGGTGGAATGCCGACGGTTCTGGAGGTATTGCAATGTGGAACACCACAAGCAGTTCGTTCGCAAACAACATCCTTCCAACCGGGTCAGTTGATCGCGTCACTTCGTACCGGTCCACAACCGGAAACACCTGGATTGCATGGGGTGAACTCAAACTTGACCTCCATGCGCCCAACGGCACGATCATTGGCTCGTGGGACACCTATGAACTGCCAATTCGCGGCATCGTAGAGTACGATGGCCACGTCCTTTTTGCTGCTGAAGATGGAATACACCGTTACAACGAGACGTCCAACCAGTGGGCTGCAAAGTGGACCGCTGGTAACGGCCTCCCAACCAATGCAGGGACAATATTCTATGAATTGTGGACCGACGGTTCGGACCTTGTTGTTGGAGGTGCTCGCTTCCAAGGATGGGGAGGATTTGCTGAGGGAATCATTTCACACCGTGACGGCACAGGCTCTTGGTCATCCTACCCCGCAGATTCTTACACCAACATTCCAAATGGATACCCAATTTCCATGGAGATGTGCGGCGGAGCGCTCAACATAGCCATGTACAACACCAACGGTGGAATTGCTCGTTTGGACCTTCAAAACCAGACTACGCTTTCCGGATTTGACCGCTCCCAATTGGACGGAACCGCTCCCGCATCCGTCACTTGTGATTCATCCGATACACTATACATCGGCTATTACAACGACAATCAACCCATCTCAAAATACAGTTTCTCTTCCAATTCGTTCCTAGCAAGCTTGACAACAGTGAGCCATAATCTCCCAAGCGACCGTATTTGGTACGATTCTCTCGCTCACGCAAACGGTCAGTTGATCGTCGGTCATGGCCTTGGTAGTTCTGGATCTAACACCATCGGCGGAGGATACTCAATCATGTCGTCCAATGGAGCAACCACCACACAAGCAAACGTCCAAAGTGGCGGCTCATCCGTGACTTCCTTCCAATGGCTTGGAGGAACAACAGGATGGATGATGGGACAAGCCGGTGGGTCGTCCGGTTACAGCCATGTTTCGACATTATCTCCACTTGGCATGCAAAAAGTGGTTGACCTTCCCGGCCTCGTAAGCGGGCAAGTCACGGCAATGACTGGAAACGCCACCCACATTTGGGCCGCTACCGGTGGGATTGGCCAAGGTGGAAACGGAGCGAGCAGCGGGGCTGGACTCCTTCAGGGAACGTTCCAGCCAAACGGCGATGTTGAATGGGAGTTCGGATGGACCATGGGCTCAAATTCCCGGGGAACTGATTTGCACCTCCAAGGAGACATCCTGTACATTGCAACCACACCTTCTGGCATGATGAAACTGGATGTCCCCAACAAGAATCTAATGCCTATCAACGGAGCCTTGCATGAGAAATTTGACCAAATGAAGCTCTACAACAATCACCTCATAATCGGCCTAGCCGGTCAAGGTGGCAGCCCTCCTGGCGTGCAAACTTTTGACCTCAGCACGCAACAATTTGATGTCGGGCGGCTCATTGCTGGCCTACCGTCAAACATCGTTAACGGATTTGACGATTCAAGCGACATCATCTACATCGCGACAAACGGCGGCCTTGGACGATTTAACTACTCTACCTCGGATTGGATGGATCCCGTAACAACCAGCGCTGGTCTTCAACAGAACATCGTCGAAGATGTACTGGTCATCGGGACCAACGTCTACCTTGCTACACCGACTGGGTTGATTATTTGGGATGAAACTACAGAAACATCCACCCTCATGGATACTTCAGACGGACTCATGGCTACATCAACATGGGGCCTTACTGTCATCCCAACGAACATACCCGGAGGAAGCTCTGTCCTTGTTTTGAGTCATGATGGACGTGGAGCAGACCGCCCCGGAGTCACAATGATCGATGTCGGAACCATGCAAGTCATCTCAACGCACAGATTTGACCAGCTGCCCTCAAACACTGTCACCGCCCTTACCAACGATTGGTGGGGCTTACACGTTGCAACAGACGTGGGCCCAATGACACACTGGAACGCTTCAAGTACAGAATTTGAAGACGGTTTGGCATCGTATCAAACGCCAACTTGGCCCGTTGAGGGAATGATGAGCAACGGTGACGAACTTATCGCATTCAGCAGTATGACGGCTACGTTGAGTGAATCCCGAACGAGTTCCCACGCTCGCCTCACATCGTTCAACCAAGGTGACATCACCGACGGACTCGTTACAGGAACGCACGTTTGGGTCACAACTACCGAAGGCTTAGTCGGTTGGCAGACCAACGGCCAATACACTGAAGTTGACGATTACACCATGCGTAGAGCACATCCATTGACCGTTCGTGCCCTTACCAATGGCGGGGGACTGAACATCACTGAGATGACCCATCCGGGAGTAGACATCGTGTTGGTTGACCCCACCGGCCCCTATGCTCTGAACCCGACTCAAGGGACTGCAGGCCCACACGGACTGTTGTTCCAAACCGTTCCTTTGGTGTTTACTTCCTCAACGAGCGGAGCAGCGGTATGGGCAAAATCAATATCGGTCAAATACGATGCAACTCTCGATATCAGCCAAGACCCGAATTTGGGCTCAACGCTCCAACTCGCTGTGGACAATGGACAGTTGTACGATAATACGCGCCTTGTCCAACTTCGATTGTATTCTCCCTCAAACGGTTCAATGGAAGCGAGAATCACCTACGATTACGTTCGTACCGACACACCTGTGGACATGGAAGGCCTTGAAGACCGTCCAGACGACGGTGGAACAACATTGACGGCATCATGGTCGTTGGTTCACGACGAAGACTTTGCCCGATACTTGGTGTTCCTAAACGAAGGCCCTTGGGCTACCGTTCCAAATGAACTTGCGTTGATGGGTCAAACCCCTGACAAAACCGTTTCCCTGCACAGTCGCCTCAGTGCTGACATTGAGACCGCTAACGGCCAGCCCCTTGTAGACGGAACCGATTACTATGGCGTTGTAGTTGTTGAATACACGGACGGGCGATGGGGCGAAGTTTCTGCTCCATTTGGTCCGGCTTCACCTTCGGATGAAGTTCCAAGTGCACCGCTTTGGGCAACAGCAAGTGCAATGGGGAGTAATGGAGAAGACGGAGACCTTGAACTTGAATGGTCACGATGTACTGCACTTGACCTTGCTCAAACCAACGTGTATGTTTCAACCACGATTATGACCGATGCATTTGGACTGTCTCCCGAAGCCTCCTACATTCCAAACGAAGGAAATCAAAGCATCATCTCGCTCTTACCAGGCGTACCTGTATGGCTTGGATTCACCTGTGTTGACGAAGCCGGGCAGGAGAACCTCTCCGATGTCACCATCGTTGGCCCAGTCGTTCCGACGGGTGAACTCAACGATAACCAAGCCCCCGACCCGATTGAAGGAACTGGGGCTGCAGACATACCCGATGATGAAGGCGGTCGTATCTCCGTGTATTGGAACCAAAGTTCAGCGGACGACTGTGCATTCTACACGGTCTTCATGAAGCAGGGCGGTAACGATCTCGGTGAAGCTGAATTTGATGCAAGCACCGAAGGATTTTCTCAAGCGACCGTCATCAACTCCTGTGAAGACACTGAAACCATCGTGTCCTCACTGGACGGCATACCGCTCATTGACGGTCAAATCTATTCTGTAGGCGTCGTTGCATACGATGTATGGCTCAATGGAAATACCGACACGGTACGATTTGTCACTGCAACGCCCTTCCAAAACCTCATCGGTTCTGGAACCGCTCCAGAGAGAATCACATCTCTCCTTGCTTTCGACCATGCGAACGATGATGGAACTGCCATAGATGTTGTTTGGACGCCTTCTGGTGCGGAGGACTTTGCTTCATACACCGTATGGGTTGCAGACCAACCCGTCAGTGACCTAGCGGTGGCTTACGCTACGTTTGGAACAAATCCAGATGTCTGTGGTTGTTTCACGTTCAACAAGCAATGGATTGACGAAAGAACGAACCCAATTGAACTCACTATTTCATCCGCATTGTACGGAGATGGTGGGGAAACGCTGGGGCTCAGTTCATCAACGCCTCAACTGATACAAGCCGGAATTGAACTTTATGTGGCAGTGACCGTTCATGATCTGAAAGGTAATGTGCACCTCACTGACTTGACTCAAGCCACGGTGACTCCAATTGACAACATCAACGATAATACCGCCCCTGACCGCCTAACAGACCTGGAATTAACCGACCGTCCAAACGATGACGGAAGTGCAGTTCTCCTGGACTTTGAACTCTCAAC
>CAXAHZ010000066.1:0-8020 GCA_963968875.1 uncultured euryarchaeote | reverse complement strand
GTTGCCATGAACCACTGATGTTCGAAGCAATCTTCATGTCCATGTTGCCATGGTGTCTGTATGCAACATGGACAAAGCCGTTTGAGTCAATCGCAATTGAAGAGTCACAACCAATGTATGTGGTTGTGTCATCCAAAGTGACGGTTGTCCATGAAGACCCGTCATAATAGGATAAAAGCGCCGCATTGCAGATGTATCCATCCCTCGAGTAGGAAATATGTGGCCGATTATTTGCATCAAGGGCTATGGAGATTTGATCGTTCTCAACATTGGACTTACTCCAATTATTTGTCCATGATGTCCCATCATACATGGAATAGTGCAGGTAGCCATCGTAGATACTTTGAAAGTAAGCGATGTGAATGTTATCATTACTATCTATAACGAGATCTGCCTTTTTGCATAAAGCATTTTGAGAGAATTCACAATCCCTAATTTTCACATGCGTCCATGTTGAACCATCATAACTGCTGTGCCAAAGATCTTTATTGGCCTGGTTTGAGGAGACAATGTGGACAGTTCCATTTGAGTCGACGCCAATGGAAGGATCCCAACCGCTGGATGCGACATAGTTCGCTGTCGTCGTTGTCCACGTGTAGGCCTCGCCATCGCTGGTGACGTTCTTGTATGCCATGTCAAGGAAGCCTGTTCCTGTGATGGTGATTTCTTCACCGCCGGTCGTCCATCCATTTGTTGGACTCACGCTGAAGGTTGTTGAGCGTCCACCTGCTTCGTGGACGACATGAGATAATTCCGACGTTTCATCCGTTTGAGATTCATCACCAAGCAGCAACATCGGTGTTAATGTTACGGCAAGTAACAGTATTGTAACCAAAACCGAATTGAGACGCATAAAAGTAAATCTGAGAACACGACTAAAAAACATAGCGGAGAAACAAATGCTACGAACGGTAACATGCCAACTGAAGTCCCCAACAACTAATAGGGAACCTTCCTGCACAACGGTTCATGGAAGCAAACGAGTGTTTCATCGCAAGTGTAGGAAAGGATTGGCACAAAATCTCAAATTGCAACGTTCAAATGAACGTCAAGCGAAGATTGCAACGTACGGTTATTCGGGGCCAGGAAGGCGACGATTTGCTCGATGAAGGTTCAGAATCAGCAGAATACACCATCACTGGAAACATGTCTCTAGCCGAATACAAAGAAATTCTTCTCATCTTCCGTTCAGGTCAGCCTTGGTTTCATGACCCCTTTGAAGAGCGACAAATGAAGGCGTTGTTCCTCAGCATCAGTTACGATAGCGCAACCGGTTCCTTTGAATTCGTACTTATGGAAGATGCTGAACAAGATGAAATCAAGTCCTGAACATCAAATGGACATCACCAGAAATTCATCCCTTGTGTACACTTGATTTCGCCCCTCCGGTGCAGGGTGCCTCATCTGCCGAGGGTTCTATTTCAACAAAGATGGATAAGGACAACACAATACTTCATTATCAATGAACCAATAGTATGTCCATGATATTTGGAAGTGTTTCGCGGAATGATGTTCGTTTATTTACGGCCCTTTGTGGATTTGTGGTGCTTCTTTCCTACTATTTTGGCGTTAAAAAATTAAGCGATCCGAAGAAACTCTGGGGAGGCATTCCCGAGTCGTGGCAACGTATTCAGATACCGTTCATACTTCTCGCAGCATTCGGCTATCTCGTCTTTTGGTGGGTGAGTTTGTTTCAGCTTGAACTCTCAGAGTTGAACGGTCTAAGGTGGCCCTGGTCGGATTCCGACGGCCAAGGTCTTGACCGGTTAATGCTTGCATTTGCAGTGTTCCTCATACCGTCCTCACTGTGGATGGAGAGTACCTCGTTCCACGTTGCTAAGAATTATTCATGGTCGCCTATACTCGTGGTAGGCACCTTATTTGTAGCCTCAATTGGCAACATCATGATGGGATTGCTGGCCTACAGCGCATACGTTGATGGAGTTCAAGGCTCATTCATCATGCTGATTGGAGCGGTCATGATTTCAATCCAGTTAATCCTGAACGATCTATTCGTCTGGTCGTGGAAGTTCCCTTGGAGACCTTCCATGTCGTCCTAAGCCTCGACTTGGGCTAATTTAATCTAACAAGTGTTTCCAGTGGAATCCATGAATTCCCAGTGGGACCAATATTCAACCGAGCCTGAACCCGTTTATGAAACACAACAATCGGGACCTGCCCTTATGGGTGCCAGCGGGGTTGAGTTCGGCGAAAACACAAAACGAGGTCTTTTCCTAATTTTGTTGGGACTTATAATCAATCTTGGAATCATCTTTTTTCCACAAACAGGTGATGCGACCACCATTGATGAACTGACCTCCAGTCTAATCTTAATAGAACGCATAACAATTGGAATTTTGCTGCTAAAAATTGTGGGGGTAATCTTGATACTCAACGACGTGGGTAAATTCGTCAATGAAATGAATCAACATCGCACACAATACAACAACAACTTGACGGTCATTGCAGAAAAGATAAACAAAAAACTGTGAAAGAGTGGTCTACTCACCGATTAGTTCCATTTTACCCATTCACCGTTTGAACGGTTACGGTAAAACCATATTCCGCTCCCTACAGGATGTTCGAGGTATTCGTACCCGTCGGATTCCCCGACCTTACCGTTTATTTCTTTGCCAGGATGGTCGGAAAAGACTGGTGTAGAAGGACCATCATCAACCAGAAGTTGTTCTAATCCATCGTTGTGCATCATGGCGTCCTGCGACAAGTGTTCTGAGCGCTCTTTGATGTTGAGAACGTCACCCAAACCAAAGTAAGCGTCATTATGAGCGGTCCGACTGACTTCTCCGGACTCCATCGATAACAAGTCGGTAATGAGTGTGGTCAGTTTTTCTAGGGTGACTTTCTTGATTTCACTGTTGGTGTAGCGTGCAGTCAGTTCTGATTTAAGTTGATACAACTCATCGTGCAATGTTTGCAAGTCTTGATAGTAGGTTTGGACGAGAGATTTGAGGTATTCCAATTCCTGTATTTCTTCCTTATTGAGCTTAGAATCCGTCCTCATCACGCGAATCCATCGAATAGAATCAGGAATGAGAGCCGCAACCATATTCGTTTGAAGGAAACCAAACAAGGCAATGATGATTGCTCCGATACCGATTGTTTGTATTACTGCACCTTGCTCTCCTGCAGCAAGAGATTCCAAGAAACCAACATCGTCTTCACCTCCTACAAGGCATCCGATATCGTTGACAGAACGGTCTGTTGGTGTGTTCGGGCAAGCGTCATTGAGGTCATCGACACCGTCGCCATCTTCATCGATGAGGCAACCATCGCTGTCCACATACCCATTTTCAATGGTGTTCGGACATAGGTCCAACAGGTCATCCACGCCATCAGCATCCAAGTCAGTAGGAGTTGTTTGGTTGGTTAGGTTCGTTTGGTTCGTTTCATTTGAAGATGCTTCAGTTTCGTTTTCCACCGCATCTTCGTACATGTCAGGAATTCCGTTTCCATCTTGGTCAAGGCATCCAAAATAACCATCTGCAGTTGAATTACCGAATTCAGTTGGACAATGGTCTGCTTGAACAATCCCCGCAACGTATGTGCCGGGCCAATCCAATGAGCGGCTCTCGTTCCATGATGAATTGCCCCAATTATCACCGTAACCATCTCCGTCCGTATCCGACCACTGTGTAGCGTCAAATGCAAATGCATCTTGGTTATCTCCAATACCGTCGCCGTCTGAATCTTGACTTTCATTGGCATCCATTGGGAAAAGATCCCAACTGTTGGCAACACCATCGTTATCGTCGTCTCCGTTCCAAAGCATCATGGAGAAATTGATGTAATAATCAGTACGGTACGTGGAAACCTTGCCTGGGCATGTTGCTTGTTGCTGAGTATCCCAAAACTCCTCGTAGGCATCACAACCGTGGGGCGTCCCCGTCACATGTGCGCTGAAATTGACATATGGATCGATTTCAGTGATGTACTCTCCGTCGAAAAACTCCTGAGGGATGTTTTCCATTAACAGGTAATTTTGCAGTGTCAATGTCGTCGAATCTCCGCCGTAGAAGCCGTACGGTGATCCCCCCGTGTTTGGGACAATGTTTGGAGTGGATTGAAGTGAAACCAAGGTATATCCTTCAGAGGTATTGGCGGTTATTGTGAGAGTGAGATTATTTCCAAAGATGTGGTAAAGGTGAATCTTTCCATCCCCAGAAGATGTCGTGAACTCAACCTTACTTGCTTCGGAATTATCAGGGATTTGATTGCCGTCCAAATCTTCCCATTCGTTGGCATTGAGTGGATACAGATCGCTGTTGTCGCCAACTCCATCTCCGTCCGTGTCGGTGGTCTCATTTGCGTCTTGGGGAAAGGCATCAGAATTATCGCCAACACCATCGCCATCTGTATCGGAATATTCACTGGAATCATTAGGGAATGCATCACCTGCATTACTGTAACCATCACTATCGTCATCAGGGCAGCCAGTCAAATCTTGAGTAGATGTTCCTGCTACGTCCGGACAATCATCGTTTGCGTTTGGAATACCATCGTCATCCAAATCGTTTTGATCAATGAATTCAAACGTTGATGAAAGTTGATGCTCGACCCCCTCATGATCGATAATTGAGATTGTGACAGTCCCAGGATTTGCAATTGGGGGTGTCGTGAATCGAATAGTCGAATCATCGATTACGTCTGCTGTTACGGAACCAAGTTGACCAAACTTGACAGTGATTTCGTTTGTGACACTAACACCTGTCGATTTTGTAGCATATCGAAGGACACCATTCGTCTCATCAGTGTAGGCAACATGCATCGTGCCTCCATCATCGATGATGAGCGAATTTGATTCGCCTGTACCATCTCCTTGGCTGCCACCAGGATGGTTCTCGATAGTGCTGACTTGCCAGTTTGGTGATGATGGGGTCAGTGTTGCATACTTAAATTTCCAACCGCTCCATGAACGATAAACAATGTGCGGGTCGCCTGCCGCATCAACGGCAATTGAAGGGTTTCGACCAGTATCTCCTGATGAATCAACAATGTCAGTTGACCATGCCCCATTTGGTACACCCGTTGAATAGCGTAAATCATCATTGTCACTATCGTAATGAGCGATGTGGAATTGTCCTTGATCATCCATGGCTAGCGAGCTGTAGTAGCCAGGATAGGCGATGTTGTACCCACCGGTATCAGGTGCGTAGGTAATCCAAGAACCGCTTTTGTTGGTTGTAAACTTCAATTTCGATTGGTCTCGGTCTTGAAACGCAATGTAGGCATTGTTGTTGCCATCAATGATGATGGCCGAGTCACATCCCTTGTTGCCACCTGATTCGATGATGTTGGTCGACCATGATGTCCCGTCAAACGAGGCAAGTCGAAGACCATTGCCGCAATACTGATGATAACCGGTGAAGGAGATGTGGGGCTGGTTGTTTGAATCGAGGGCGATGCCTACTGGCCCAACTTTTGCGCCCGAGGCGACCTGTGTTGAAGCCCATGAAGAGCCGTCATAATGCATGTACACGATGAGGCCAGTGTTGCTAGAATAAGCAGCATGGAGTTCGTCGTTGTCATCAATGACCATATGCGTATCCCAACAATAACTTCC
Source organism: uncultured euryarchaeote (assembly GCA_963968875.1). Taxonomy (GTDB): domain Archaea; phylum Thermoplasmatota; class Poseidoniia; order Poseidoniales; family Poseidoniaceae; genus Poseidonia. Next base: position 2,439 of record CAXAHZ010000066.1, on the reverse strand, counting down.
TTCGCAATTTTTGATTGCAGTGGGTGTCCAAGAAGAACCATCGTACACACTGTGCGTGAATGCGTAGCCATCGCCACTGGCATGAACAATGTGAACGTGCCCATTCGAATCAACTGCAATCGCATTTTCATGTCCTGCCTCATTCCCGTAGTCTGCAGTCGTCTTTGTCCATTGATGATTGAGACCATCGTATGTTGCATTGGAAAACGCCATCTCTGAAAATCCACTTCCGCTGATGGTGATTTCTTCTCCTCCAGTGGTCCAACCGTTTGCAGGACTGACGGTGTAGGATGAAGACCGAGCTGCTGAGGAATAAGTTTGTTCACTGTCATCGGCCAAAATCTCATCGCGGTGCTCATCAGCAGGACCGATTACATGAAGAAAAGGAACCCCTAGTAACAGTAGTGTAACCAAGCATAACCCAAATTTCATGGATATACCCTGAGATGGGTAGTAAAAAAACTTAGCCCGTCAAGCAATATCAAACATCAACGATGGAAGCTTCGTAAGAAGCGTCAAAGAGATATGCTATCGCTCAATGCAAAGGCAAGCAAATTGGGTATCAATCCAGTCAAGGATTGGTAAATATTGGTCAACTTTCATCTTCCCAAACTTGGAATCCATCCTCTACTGAATACCAGCGGTTTCCATCATCAGCGAGATACCAGTTCGTTCCGTCCTCATCATTCTCGAGCCAGTCACCGGATGGAAGTTCCTCCCAGGTTGCCACAAAATTAGAATCCGATTCCACTGAACTTTGAACGATTGGCGGAGGGCTTTTCGGGCCCGAGTTCATGTATTCGTCACCAAAGTCAAAATCATCTTTGTCCCAATCGTCATCGTCCTCATCAGCCCTACGAGACCTCAGCACCAGTCCGGCAGCAACCAATGCTGTGAACACAAGAATGAGTACAACGGTGGTCACCATCCGCCTCTGCTTTGCTTCAGCCTCAGATTGCATGTTATCACCACGGCCGTCTCCATCAGTATCGGTATCTTCGGTTGGATCCAACGGAAATGCATCATCCACGTCAAGCGTTCCATCGTTGTCATCATCGGTATCGATTTCATCGGGCAGGAGGTCTGAATCCGTGTCAAGAATGCAATCGGTTGCCAGGGCTGAGCCGGCCGTTTTAGTTGAGGTTTTTGAGGGGCATTCAGTTTGATTAACGGCAGCGTCTTGAGGGACATAAAATCCTATATCAGCTGCACGGCATGACGATTGGCTAACGTTGGGTTGATAGGTTCCAGCCAGACATTCAGACTGACTGATTTGGCCAGTTTGAGCGACATAGTGACCCGCGTCAGCCAACAGACAAGCAGATTGATTGGTTGAGCCAGTTTGAGGATTGTATGTACCGCTTTCACAAGGAGTTTGGGACGATTGACCGGTCTCGTCTACATAGTGCCCTGCATCTGCATCATCGCACGCCAATTGACCTGCAAGCGGTTGGTAAGTCCCAACAGAACAAGCAGTCTGCTCAATTTGAGCGATTGATTCTACGAAATATCCTGGATCAGCATCAACGCACGTGACTTGACGAGACGATGATTGATAGGTTCCACCTGAGCAAGGAGTTTGTTGAGTTTGTGCGGTTGAATTCGCATAGTATCCGGGGTCAGTATCTTCGCAAGAAGCCTGTTTCGTCAAGGGTTGATAGGTGCCCACGGCGCAAGGACTCTGAACAGCTTGGCCCGTTGAGCCGACGTAATGTCCGGCATCGGCATCGTTGCAAGAAGATTGGCCAGTGAGCGGTTGATAGGTACCCACAGTGCAAGGTGACTGAGCCGCTTGACCCATAGATGGGACATAGTGCCCTGCATCAGCATCAACACAAGAGGATTGACCGGTCAATGCTTGATAGGTACCAAGTTCACACGGATTTTGCTGACTCTGAGCTGATAAATCGACGTAATGCCCTGCATCTGCATCGTCACAAGAGGACTGGCCGGTCAATGCTTGATAGGTGCCAATCAGGCAAGGCGATTGAGTTGTTTGAGCCAGTGAAGGTACGAAATATCCTGCATCAGCAACATCACAAGAATACTGGCCGATGAGCGGTTGATACGTACCTGTTGCACAGGGAGTTTGGGAGGATTGTCCGGTTTGATTCACAAAGTAACCTTCTGAAGAATCTGTAGCGTACATGGAACCGTTGGATGGAACATATTTTCCGAGGGGGGCGTCAACACACATGAAGAGACCATATTGGCCGACATCACAATCGACTCGTAGAATCGTGTTTACAAGATTCACGGTTGGCCCAAAAGAGGCCGTAAGCGTTGGCGAGTTCTTTTGCGAGGTTCCTCCATAGCCCAACTGACCTCTCGGGTTTTCACCCCAACAAGAAACGTCACTGTTGTCAAGGATGGCACAGGTATGTGAACCACCAGCACTCAAATCAACGGCTGTGCGGCCGTTGCCAAGGCTATTGGTCG
>CAXAHZ010000065.1:0-8026 GCA_963968875.1 uncultured euryarchaeote | reverse complement strand
GTCCTTCATTGTGAGAGAACCTGATCCTCCTTGGCTAATCTCGACATCAAGATACCAAACGAGGGTGTTCCAATCGCCCTCAGATGGATGCCCTTCATCGAGGAAGGTATCGTATACTTCTTGATCACTGTTCTCGTAGCGATTATCGAGCAAATCACGCGCTCGATAAAAGAAGACATCTCCGGAATACCCATCACGGGCTGAGTTGAGATCCATTCGCAACTGTCGTACGCCTTCATCATCACGCCAAACAAAATTTTCCATGAATTCTTTGTCTCCGCTGAAGGTATAGGAGATCTCATGCCCTTCTGCAGAAGTCGCTGTAACACGAGCGTTTCCGTTGCTAATCGAATCGGTCGTAGCAGTCCAATCCTGTCCGAACAATGTGAAGGTCCAACTGTCACCGACCGTCCATGGGAATGAAAACACGGATTGTGGTTCTCCGTTTTCATACACGGACAATCCATCCAGAGTCATTCGACCAAGGAATGGGTTGTGGTTGATGACTGCGTGGCGCTGAGCCTCCCGTTCAGAAGAGATTCCAACTTGATAAACGCCGTCCCCATCGTCAATTTCTGCAACGACTAATCGAGCACTGTCTTCTCCAAATTGTGGAGTAATGAAGGTGTAGAGCCATTGATCCCCGACTTCCCATTGAGGAAGTAAGGTCTGTTCGACGGTCGTTGAATCAGAAACGTTCGAATCCATAGAACTGGTCGTACATCCTGCTAGAATACTGGTGCAAAGCAACAGCAGCAGCATTGTAGCGACTTGTAACCCTCTGTCCATGAGAATGCCCAACATGGCTTTGTTCAAGAGTCTAACGCTCAGAGGATATCACAGTTGACCTGTGCCAGCCAAAACAACTGCAACAATGGACATCAACTTGATGAGAATGTTGAGTGATGGACCGGATGTGTCCTTGAACGGGTCTCCGATGGTGTCGCCAATAACGGCTGCTTCATGAGCATCGTCGCCTTTCTTAGCACCTTCAATGTGACCTTGCTCAATGGCTTTCTTGGCGTTATCCCAAGCACCACCAGCGTTTGCCATGAACAGAGCCATGAGAACACCCGTAACCAGAGAACCTGCAAGAAGTCCGCCCAGAGCATCTGGACCAAGAGCCAATCCAACGACGACCGGTGCAAGAACTGCAACTATACCGGGACCGATCATTTCCCTTAGGGCAGCCTTGGTTGAGATGTCAACACAGGTTTGTGAATCAGGATACGTCATGTCGCCTGCAACGACCTTTTCCGGCCATGTTGTTGCGTCCTCGATGTCGCCTTCAAACGAAGAGTCCTTGGACAAACTTTCTCTCATGATGGCAAATTGTCGTCGGATTTCAACAACCATGTCCCCAGCGGCCTTACCGACTGATGTCATGGTCATAGCAGCAACAACGAATGGAAGACCGCCACCAATGAGTAGGCCGATTACGACCATTGGATTGGTCAATGTCAAGTCAAGGTTGCCAACGCCGACTGCTGATGTGTATGCAGCGAAAAGGGCGAGGGCGGTCAATGCAGCAGATCCAATGGCGAATCCTTTTCCGACCGCTGCTGTGGTGTTGCCAATGGAATCAAGTTCGTCGGTAATTGCTCGCACATCAGAACCAAGTCCGCTCATCTCGGCAATTCCACCTGCATTGTCTGCAACTGGTCCGTAAGCATCGACGGTCATGGTAACACCGACAGTCGCAAGCATGCCCATTGCTGCCATTGCAATGCAATAGAGCCCGTAATCTGAGCCTCCAAAGTGATTGGCTCCAAAGATACCAGCGGCAATCAAAAGGATAGGAATAAAGGTTGACATCATACCAACTGAGAGTCCGGCAATAGCGTTGGTGGCAGGTCCAGTCTTGGACATTTCACCGATGTGAGGTATTGCTTTGGTTTTGACGCCAAACACCGGCTCAATGCCAGTGTAATATTCAGTGATGAGGCCAATCGCAATTCCAACCAAGCTGCCGAGTACAACAGAATGCATAACCCCAATCTCAACATCGATGAGGTCTCCCTGAATAGCGAGATAGCCACCAGCCCAAAACAGAATCGCAGCGATGAACGTGGTGTTCCTGAGTGCAGCAGCTGCATCTTTGCCGTTCTTGAGAACGAACATTGAGAAGACACCGATGATGGATGCAACGTATCCAATAAGACCGAGTAGAATAGGCATCATGATGTAATCAGAACTACCTGCGAAGTCAGAAGAGCTGGCGATGATCATTGCAGCGATGATTGAACCGACAAAGGACTCAAAGATGTCTGCACCCATTCCAGCAACGTCACCGACGTTGTCTCCGACGTTATCTGCGATAACACCTGGATTACGAGGGTCGTCCTCTGGGATTCCCGCTTCAACTTTACCAACCAAATCTGCGCCAACGTCTGCAGCCTTGGTGTAAATTCCACCACCTACACGAGCGAAGAGCGCAATGGATGAAGCACCCATACCGAATCCTGCAGCTGCCGAAAGGTCAGGATTGGAATCGCCTGCTCCGAGCCAATATGCGACAAGAGAGATACCGAGAAGCCCGAGTCCACCAACTGAAAGACCCATGACGGCTCCACCGTTGTAAGAAACGGACAAGGCTCCAGCCTTACCATCGTTCTTTGCAGCCATGGTCGTTCGACCGTTGGCCGAAGTTGCAGCACGCATTCCGGAGAATCCAGCAGCAACGGAAGCAAGTGCACCTGCGAAGAAGGCAATTGCGGTATTCATGTCGTTGAGCTGTGTAAGAGCAGCACCGACGACAACCACGAAGATGAGGAGAACTTTGTATTCTGCAAACAAGAAGGCCATGGCCCCTTTTTGGATTTCTTCGGTGATATTGGCAACCTTTTCGTTGTCAATTTGCACTTTGTTAACTTGTTGATACAGCATAAACGCAACGGCAAGTCCGAAAAGACCTGCACCTGCAGCAATTATTGGTATATTTTCCATCATTATAGAACACCTGTTGATTTGGCGACCTAAGAACCCCTCATAAGTGGTTCCCTCCAAAAAAAAGCCACTGTGTCGGTTTTGGGCACATTATCAACTGCCCGGGCCAATATTGTCTTGGTTCAGTTGTTAAGATTGTCAAAGGGAGGCAATCGTTCAAAGAGGAGTGGGTTGTGGGGGAGTCATGACCATCAGTGCAGAAGAGATTTTGGCTGAGATTGGACCGGTCCAAGAAATACTTGACGAGCACGATGGTGTCGTCAATGTCATTGATACAACCGACGGGAACATCATGCTCTCCCTTGATGGAGGCTGCAATGGATGCTCTTCTACACCAATGACTGCAATGCAAATTTATTACTCGTTGAAGAAATTAGACCACATCCATGATGTCATCTTTGTAAATGGAGAACTTCCAGAATACATGCGCACGTTCATTGACCAAAAAATGGCTAAAGAAGCACAAAACGGAACCGATGGTTCGCCACCCGGTGAAATCGTTTGATTTCATCACTCTTCTGAATCTCGACTAATGCTGTGGGGATTGGCACCGAACGAGAGGTTCTCACCTTTGATGTTCATACGAGCGGAAATCGCCAGTATGACACAGAAAAGAGCCAACGGCTTTGGAAGATAGTTTGAACCCCAGAGGACGCCTCCAGATGAAGAAAGAATCCAAAGTACGATCGCAGCGGTGATAAGGGTAAAGAAAATGACATTTTGAGCGATTTCCTCGGCCCGGGGCGAACGAGATAAGGTAGCAATAAAAGTGAACAGTACGGCGGAAATACCGCAGAGAGCCTCGGCTAGACGTTCAAGAAAGACCACATCCACCATGCAGTGTCCAAGGGAAGGACCCTCTTGAATGTGGGGGCAGAGTTTGCGAACCTTTGTTTAGGGTTGTCGTTTGTTCCGTATCATGGCGGTCGGAACCTTCTCACTCCCGAAACCACGACCGACCCCTCCACATTTCTCTCGCAATCAAGTTGCAAAGGTACTGCACCAAATGGCGGTGTTGTTGGAGCTTCAAGGTGCGAACGTGTTCAGAGTTCGCTCCTATCAAAATGCGAGTCGGATGTTGGGCACGGTCACGCAAGATTTTGGAGAACTCGTTGCTTCCGGTCAACTTTTTGAGATGAAGGGAATCGGTAAAGGGCTTGGGAGCGCACTTTCACAAGCAGTTCTCCAAGGGGCATGGCCAGATGATTGGATCGATAAGCATGAAAATACACCTCAAGGAATGATTGAGATGCTTGGGATTCCAGGTCTTGGACCAAAACGAATCAAACTGATGCATGACGAACTCGGAGTGGATTCCGTTGCCAGTCTAAAACAAGCCGCAGAAGAAAACCGAATCGCTCCAATGAAGGGATTAGGAGCAAAATCTCAGCAACGGATGCTCGATGGAATTGAACTTCTTGCTCGCTTCCGAGAACGACGAAGACTGGACATTGGGTTGCGTTACGGTGAAGCATTTCAAAGAAAAATTTCTACCATTAAAGGCGTTAATCGCGCAACCCTCGCTGGAAGCGCTCGTAGAAGGAAGGATACAATTGGTGATTTGGATGTCGTTGTGTCTGTAGACCAAGATCAGCATGAGTCCGTCGCAGAAGCAATCCTCTCCCTGCGAGGAATTGCAGATGTCAAAGGTGCAGGCGACTCAAAAATCAGCCTCATTCTTGACACGACGGTTTTTGATGACACCTTCTCAGTGGGACATATTGACCCGAATGTACTCGATGCGATTGGTGGCGACGACTATGAACAATTGGAAGCAGGAGGGACCATCGATGCCCAGGTTCGCCTCGTCCCACCTCATGTTGAACCCTTTACGCTCGCATACTTCACTGGAAGCAAAGAACACAATATTGCGATGAGGCAGAGAGCGATTGACCGAGGGCTCAGGTTGAATGAGTTCGGTTTGATTCCCGAAACCAAAGCGGGTGACCTCAAAGGTATGGAAGCAGCAGTCCATTCACTTCAAGCTCTAAGTGAGGAAGAGATCTATGCGCATTTGGACCTGGAATATGTCACGCCCGAATTGCGTGAAGATATGGGTGAAGTTGAGGCTGCGGCGTCGGGCCGATTGCCTCAGTTGCTGGAGATGGCCGACATTAAGGGTTCATTGCACAACCATACCACATTGTCCGATGGAGAGGCTAGTCTTGAGCAAATGGCTGATACCGCTAGAAAAATGAAGTGGACATGGCTTGGTATTGCAGACCATTCTCCGAGTTTGAAAATAGCCAACGGCGCCAGTTCTGACGACCTCCTTAAACAAGGACAGACGATCAAATCTTACAACAAATCGTGGGCGGATGAAGACGTGGACTTCCGATTGTTTCACGGTGTGGAGTCGGATATTCTTGCTGGCGGAAAATTAGACCACCCCGATGAAGTACTCGCTGAATTGGACTACGTTGTAGCAAGCGTTCACGCTATGACAAAATGGCGCTCCCGAGACGAAGTAGAAAATACTGAAGAGTTGCTCAAAGTTATCGACCATCCGGCAACCACAATACTTGGCCACCCCACAGGTAGAATCCTTCAAGGCCGAGAGGGATATGAAGTTGATTTGTTTTCAGTATTGGAACACATGGCCGACCACAATCAAGACGGGCGGCTCAAAGCAGTTGAGCTCAATGCAAGCCCGTACCGGTTGGATTTGGATTGGCGATTGTGTAAACATGCCAAGGGACTTGGAGTACCTGTTATTATCAACCCAGACGCACATTCAATACGAGGCCTCAGTGACATCACATATGGGCTGATGACCGCACGGAAAGGCTGGTTAGAGCAGGCTGATGTATTGAATTCACTCACTGGAGAGGAACTTACCAATCGCTTGAGTTCACTGTGATTCTAAGCACACCTTCATGACGCACCGCTGCATGGCAACACCATGCGCACCCTTCGTACCATCGTCATGGGAAGTATGATGATCATTCCCGGCATGATTCTTGCTTTCATTATCTGGTACATAGCAGGAAAACCTACAACCGACCCTATGGAGACACTGATCTGCAACGGAATACCTCTCACATCCATCATGATGGGACTTTACTTCGGATGGAAAACCGGCGAAGAGTACGACGTTCGGATGGCAGAATGAATTGGGGAACGATCTCGTGAAGCGGTCAGAAAAGGCGGAAAGGATTGGCCAACAATTGGAATCACTTTACCCCGTCATCCCTATTCCTCTGGACCACAGCAACCCGTTTGAATTACTGGTGGCAGTGCTGATGAGCGCTCAAACTACCGACCTCAAAGTCAATGAGGTAACTCCTGCCCTATTTATGAAAGCAAACAATCCTAGAGACATGGCTCAACTTCCTGTTGAAGTCATCCTCCAAGACATCCGTCAAGTAGGACTCGCCCCTACAAAAGCAAAGAACATTCGCAAGTTATCAGAAATGCTGAATGAATTGCATGGAGGGAACGTCCCTGATTCATTTGAAGCCCTTGAAGCACTCCCTGGGGTTGGACACAAAACTGCTGGCGTTGTTATGGCGCAGGCCTTTGGCGTACCAGCATTTCCTATCGACACCCACATACACCGGCTTGCTGCTCGCTGGGGGCTCTCGGATGGAAGCAATGTTGTCAAAACAGAGCGGGACTTGAAGGCTATTTTCCCAAAAGAAAAATGGAACGACTTGCATCTCCAAATTATTTTCTTTGGTCGGGAGTACTGTCCGGCAAGATTCCACGACCTCACCCAATGTCCGATCTGTTCATGGTCTGCGACAAAAAAGCGCATCCGTGAAGAAGCGAAGCGATAGTTCAAATCAGAACAAAGATATGTTTCGCCCAACGATGCTGGTGAGCAGAATAACCGCAGCAAGAACCATGGTTATGCGCATACCAACGTGGATTTCACTGTCCTCATGTGCTTCGCGAATGAAGGCGTAAGCAACAAGTGAAAGAGCAGTGGTCTGGAGGATGCCACTGATTGCTGCGAAAAGAGCCACTTGACCTTCAAAACTGTCCACTGCATCAGAATAATCTCCTGCTTCTTTTTCATCTAACAGGTCGTAATCCATAACATCAGGAGCAGACGATGAAAGAGGGAATTCCCCAAACGTTCCTGAAACCACCAATACAATGAGGCCAATCATCAACCATTTCTGGAAGGAATACATGGCACCTTTGGCCATGTTAGCCGGAGGCTGATAAGGGGATGGACTGGGATTCATAGCTGGGGGTATAGGTGGTTGCATGGATAAACCACCCTAAAGAAAGAGTATGAACATTACCCAAGTTCACTAGGCGCCAAAGACACCTGACGCGTTTTCTAACATGACGGCAGTAAGAAGTGAAGCCAGTCCCGAAACCCATGTTAGCAGAATCATCTGCCCAACTGCACTTGAGCGGGTCCCACCACGAAGTCTCGTAGCAATTGATGATACAGCAACAACTTGCATGAGGATGAGCAATGAAATGATGATTTTGAACATACGAATGTTGTCGTCGACCGAGGAAGCATCTTCCATAACTGGAAGGGCAACGCCTGCTCCAAATTCAGAGAGTGCTGAAACATCTGTATCCGTGAGCCCACCAGCAACTCCTGCAATCGCCTCGCCGAGTTGGAGTACAATCGCGGTTGTTACGTTAAGAGCGGCTACACTGGAGATAAGAAGTCCGAGGGCAACACCCCACATGGTATTTGCAGATAGGGCTCTGCGGTTGCGCAAAGAAAGAAGATTTCCAACGGAACGAGAAACCATTTCGGCGGTTGCTGCAGGCTGTCCTGAGGATTGAGAACCCTCAATGTAGATACGAGTGTAACGGGAAATGACTGCCGAATTCGTATCTGCTGTAAAGTAATCCCACGCCCGATCAGAATCAATACGAGTTGAAAGGCGTTTTTCCAACCGGTCTATGGAATTGTCCAACATTCCAAAATCGATACCTCGCAGAGCTTTGATTGTGGCAGATGGCTCCGAAGAACGGGCTTGAGCGGTACCACCGAGTGCACGAATGAAGTCGGGGTAGGTTTCATCTCTGCGTTGAATTTGTTTTTCTTCATTGCGAATCATAAGTGACGGAATGAGTAAGGGTGAGAGAGGAATGGCGATGAAAA
>CAXAHZ010000064.1:0-8033 GCA_963968875.1 uncultured euryarchaeote | reverse complement strand
TTGCCAAACAGTGCGTAACCGAATGCAGAGCAATGGTTAGCTGGTCGCCCATGTTTCTGCTACGTGAGACTTATTGATGAACAATTCCTCATATGCCACCTCACTCTAAATCCCAATATACATCCGACTCAAAATTGATTTATCTTCGTTTTTTCAATTGAAAAATGAGTTAAAATTGAGATTTTACGGATTTCTCACTCTCTCACCTCCAGAACTGTAATAATTATTGTGATTCAATAGTAAAAGTGAACATACGGAAACAAAATTTACAAACTTTTTATATTCAAATTACGCGCGTTATGCGACATCAATAATTGAACTAATTTCTATATTTCAATTGGCTGAATATGTAATTATGCGACAAATGCAATTGGAAATGTTATTTTTTTCGGGGAAGAGTATAATAGGTGCCGGAGGTGAGCAATGGGTAAGCCGAACAAAATCGGAATGGAGATGGGAAAAATGAGAAATACAGAATTAGGCATTCAGGAGTTACTCCAACGAGATGTCTATGTAAACGAAAAGAAAGTAGGGACAATTGTGGGTGAGCGACATCACCCGAATGAAGCACGAGTGCAATCGATGCGCATTCAAGTTGCCCCAGAAGTCGCAGATGAATACATGCGTAAGCCTGCAGAACTTGCACCGCTACCAAAAGAACTGGTCCACAGCATTCGTGGTGACGGAACAGTCAAGCTCTCAAAATCAATGAGAGAGTTGCAGCGCAGATGGAGAAATACCGTACGTATTGATGAGAAATTGTATGCACCCGACGAGATGTTGGACCGTGCAGTGCTCGACAATCAAGGGGAAGAGATCGGGGTTATCACCCGACTCTTCAGAGTCAAGCGCACATACAAAGGCGTCATTGTAACGACACGCATGAGAGTGCAGAAAGAATTCGGCGTTGAATCAGAGATTCGTATTCCAATTACTGCTCTTGCTCGTACCCGAGAACGACTCGATGAAGTTGTTCTTTCACGAACCTTTGAGAAAGTGCTTCAGTTGCCTTCATTCGCCGCCATCAATTTGATGGAAGAAGAGTGAAACTGTAAATTTACACGCTTAGTTTGATTTGATTCTTCAGCCGTCATGCTTATGACGGGGGGTCCAGTCGGGCGGTTTACCATTGCGCGGGTGGCTTAGTCGGTTAGAGCACCCGGCTGATAACCGGGAGGTCGCAGGTTCAAGTCCTGCCTCGCGCACCAAACCAAGTTCTACATGAATTTGCTTTGATACCTCTCGCAAAGAACATGAAGGGTCAGCGTACAGGCTAGACCAAGGGGAGCATATGGTCGTCGTATCCGGCAGTAATTCAGGCCCTTTAGCGGAGCAACTCGCAACGTCGCTCGGTTGGGACCATCATGTGTTGGAGACACGACGATTCCCAGACACAGAAGGATACACTCGTATCCCTTCCGAAACAATTGAAGCTGTTCGAAGCGAACCTGTCATTTTGGTATCAAACACATTTCCCGACTCTGGAATTGTTGAGACGTTGTTAATGCTTGAATCGCTAAACGATGTACGGCGAGGTGAATTGCATAATTTACGAGAAATCGGGCCTCAGACCCTACCTGATGCAGGAAAAGGCATAATTTTGGCAATTCCATATTTTGGCTATTCCCGCCAGGATAAACGATTCAAACCTGGTGAGACCATTTCAGCAAGAGCAATTGCACATCTCCTCTCAACCAAGTGTGATGGAATGGTCGTATTGGACATCCACGCACCTCAAGTCTTGGAAGATTTACCCGTGCCGATTGCATTTACATCTGCCATGCCAGAACTTTCAACCAGGTTACAAGATACCGTTGCGCCTGATTTCATACTCTCCCCGGATAAAGGAGCGATTGAACGGGCAAGTCAAGTTGCATCGCTTATTGGGTGCGAATTCTCATACCTAGAAAAGACAAGAATTGATGCACACACCATCGTTCACAAAGCAAAAGATCTTGATGTTGCTGGAAAGAAAGTTGCGATTGTGGACGACATGATCGCAACTGGGGGAACAATTTGTCGAGCTGCCGAAGCACTTCGTAATCAAGGTGCGACGCAAGTGCATGCTGCATGTTCACACGGTTTGTTCACAGGAGGAGCGATCGCACGCTTGTTGAGGTATGTGGACGGGGTTCATGCAACCGGCTCATTATCCAACGCCGTTGACTCCATTCAAGGTGGTCCGGCTTTGGCCCGAGGTGTTATTGAAATCTTGGAGAAACTTGGTCTTGAATCTTAGGAAAGGCGCTACTGCTCACCATTTAAGACTCTGGTTCAATATTTACTGACCCAACCTCGCCTCCGTTGCGTTTATATCCGCGTGGTTGTGCGCATGGTTGCCCTTAACATGAGGAAGGAGAGATTCCAATGAGTGTACACGTAGCATTTGAAACCCCAGAAGACGTTGCTGAAAAAATTTATGAGATGATCCAATCGAACACGAATGGACGTATCAAAAAAGGCAGTAACGAGGTCACGAAAGCCGCAGAGCGAGGTACCGCTCAGTTCATCATTCTTGCAGAAGATGTGAATCCTCCAGAATTGTTGGCTCACCTGCCTCTTATCTGTGAAGAAAAGGGAATCCCCTTCGGATACGTTCCAAGTCAAGAATTCTTAGCAAAGGAAGCAGGACTCGGAAACGGCGTCAAGGCTGCTTCCATAGCAGTTATGGAAATCAACAAAGGCGCTCAAGAAAAATTCAACGAGGTTGTTGAACTCATCAAAGGCCTCAAGGCTTGAGGTCTAATCGGAGATGAAGAATATGAGTGAAGAACTCGGTGGATGGCCAGCAGAAGTGGTCGAAATTGTAGGGCGAACCGGAATGACCGGGGAAGCTACCCAAGTCAAAGTGCGTGTCAATGACGCACCCAACCCAAGAGATGTCGGACGTATCATCAGCCGCAACGTGGTCGGACCCGTTCGTGTTGGTGACATTCTCATGCTCAAGGATACGGGACGAGAAGCCCGAAAGCTAAACGCACGGTGATGAACAATGCCAGAACGAAGAATTTGTACATTTTCCGGAGAGGAAATTGAACCTGGAACCGGCATGATGTTTGTACGCAAGGATGGAAGCATCCTTTGGTTCAAGAGCAGTAAGGCTCGTAAGAACCAACTTCAACTCAAGCGAAATTCTCGCAAAGTGAAGTGGACTCGTCACTACGTTAAAGGCGGAATTCAGTGAACTCAATCCTGAGTTTCGCTTCCTAGCCCCACAGTAACGCCCTTAAACAGGTCTCTTTTGGATAGGATTGGTGAACACCATGGAAACTACCTATGTAATGATCAAACCCGACGGCGTCCAACGTGGACTTGTCGGAGAAATACTTGGACGATTTGAGCGAAAAGGACTGAAACTGGTCGGAATGAAATCGATGGTCCCAACCGAAGAGATCGCACGGACACACTATGATGTCCACAAGGAACGACCTTTCTTCTCAGGACTCATCAAATTCGTAACCTCCGGCCCTGTTGTTTGCATGGCTTGGCAAGGGAAAGATGCAATCGCCGTTGCTCGCAGATTGATAGGAGCGACCAACGGACGAGAGGCTGACCCCGGAACAATTCGAGGCGACTTTGGAATGGATATGGGCTACAACATGATTCATGGCTCAGACGCACCTGAGACTGCAGAGTTTGAATTAGGACTTTGGTTCCCCGAAGGACTCATGGAATGGAACAATACCATGGGCACCTGGGTCTACGAGTGATTCAATCTCGTTTGAAACGGTGGTGGTCCGATGTCTGACACAGAACAACCTGTGGAAACTTCGGACGCCGAAGAAGAACCCCTCAGAGGCCATAACCGCCAACCAATTGTCTCAGTTCTTGGCCATGTAGACCACGGTAAAACAAGCGTACTGGACATGGTCCGTTCGGTAGGTAGTGAGCGCCAAGCCAGCGTCATGGACCGTGAAGCAGGTGGAATCACTCAACACATAGGAGCTACCGAAGTTCCAGCTGACGTACTCAACAAAACCTGTGCGGCAATGTTAGGTGGTAAAGCGTTTAAATCTCCAGGATTATTGTTTATCGATACCCCCGGCCACCATTCATTTGCATCGTTGCGAAACAGAGGAGGTTCAGTAGCTGATATTGCAGTTCTTGTTGTTGACATCATGGAAGGCCTTCAGCCCCAAACAATTGAGTCATTGAACATCCTAAAAGAGACTCGGACTCCGTTTGTAATCGCTGGCAACAAAGTTGACCGATTGCATGGTTGGAGGTCAGAGAACGGTCGTTCATTCATTGAATCCTTCCAGGCTCAACGCGATGATGTTCAGTCATTGTTTGAGGACCGTTATTGGAAGATCGTTGGCCAATTTTCCGAACATGGATTCAATCTTGAGCGTTATGACAAGATCAGTGATTTCCGCCAAAATGTTGCTCTTGTCCCGATGTCGGCCAAAGATGGTGAGGGACTGCAAGACCTTCTCGCAGTTACCGTTGGACTCGCTGAGCGATTCTTAGAAGATCGATTAACAGATACATTGGGCTCCGCTCAAGGAACGGTATTGGAAATGCGCGACGAAGTTGGAATGGGTAAAACAATCGATGTCATTCTTTATCGAGGTCAACTTAAGGTGGGTGATTCAATCATGCTAGCAGGTATTGATGGAGCATTTACCACTCATATCAAAGGGCTAAAACGCCCACAGGGTATGTCCGAAATGCGTGATGCTGGAAAGCGCTGGGTCAATTTTGATTCCGTTGATGCTGCGTGCGGTGTCAAAATTGTGGCACCAAAACTGGAAGCGACCATCGCTGGCACAACGCTTCATCTCGCCAATACCGAAAAGGAAAGGGAAACAGCAGAGGAAGCGATTCGTAATGAATGGAGAAGTATTTTCGATGCAATGCCCGTTATGTGTTCATCCTGTAACGAGATTTTTGCACGCAAATCATTCCCAGAGCACACATCCAAAGGCGACTGCATGGGTGCAGAGGAAGAGCGCAGTGGTGTCGTTATCAAAGCAGATACTGTTGGGGGATTAGAAGCCCTAGCATTTGAGCTTCACCAAAGAAATATTCCCGTCCGCCAAGCAACGGTAGGGCCTGTGAATAAGAAGGACATCTTGATGGCAAAATCAGCCAATGATCCTCTCCAGAAAGTAATTCTTGGATTTTCAACCAAGGCTAACAGCGAAGTTGCCCAGCAGTTAAACGACGATGATTCTGAAGTGAAATTTATTGCTGGGCCAATTATTTATCATATCCTTGATGCCTTTGAAGAATGGATTGAGGAGACAAAGAAAGCGATTGAAGAGGGGCAACGGGAAAGTCTCGTTTATCCAGGCCGAGTATTGTACCTCAAGGATCATACCTTCCGTGCCAAGGGCCCCGCTATCGTTGGGATGCGTGTGATAGGAGGACGCGTCCACCTCGGCCAGAGATTGATGAAACTTGACGGAACGCCCGTTGGGCAAATTAAGAGTCTACGAACTCGTGCTTCCGAGGATGTCAAAGAAGCAATGCAGGGCGACGAAATTGCCGTCGCAATCCAAGGGCCAACTGTTGGACGGCACATTGAGGAATTGGATGAATTTTATGTTGACGTGCCTGAAAGCCACGTCAAGCGACTCAAGAAAGCAGAACTTTCTCCAGTCGAACAGGAGATTCTTGATGAAATTGTTCTGTTGCACCGCAAAGATAACCACTTTTGGGGCCGCTGAATACGCTTTTGAATTGAAGAAGCCATGAGCATTTTTGAAGACAAGAGCGCACACATTCATATAAGAAAGGAAAAAGTCCAGTAATATCACTGGAGGCATTCTAATGGAAGCAGGAATCCAAGCAGGCGCTCAAGGAGCACGAACTCAAGACTTGATTGCAACCGTTTCATCAATCTCAAACAGCTTGATGAATGAAGTTAGTAAAGTCATTATTGGAAAGAACGAGAACCTTCGGAGAGTTACCGTTGGAATTCTATCCAACGGAAACATGTTGCTGGAAGATTTCCCAGGTCTTGCAAAGACCCTCCTTGCAAACACATTTGCTCGCGCACTTGGATGCAAGTTCAAGCGTGTTCAATTTACCCCCGACCTTCTGCCTTCGGACATCATGGGGACGTACATGTACGACCAGAAATCCGGAGAATTCAAGTTGCGGGCTGGACCATTGTTTTCAAACATCCTTCTTGCTGATGAGATTAACCGTGCACCACCTAAGACACAGGCTGCTCTGCTTGAAGCAATGGAAGAGAAGCAAGTAACCATTGAAGGTATTACGCACAAACTCCCGGCGCCTTTCGTTGTTATCGCAACACAAAACCCAATTGAACAGGAAGGAACTTATCCGCTCCCAGAAGCTCAAATGGACCGATTCTTGATGAAGATGAGTATGGGTTATCCAGACCGTGCTGAAGAGAAAGCAATTCTTGCCCGCAGAAAACTAAGAGGAAAGGATGAGCATGAAGTCGAGCAAATCACTTCACCAAAGAAAGTAGTCGCCATGCAAAAAGCATTGGAAACCGTGCACGTCGACCCAGCAATATTGTCCTATATCATTGAAATCGTACAACGCACTCGTGAGGACCATCGTGTGACCAATGGAGCATCACCACGTGCAAGCCAAGCTCTGTTCAAGACCGGGCGTGCAGCCGCCGCAGTTGCCGGTCGTAATTACGTAATTCCCGATGACATCAAAGGAATTGCACTGCAGATCATCTCCCACCGTATCAACATGAAGCCAGAGGCAAAGATTCGTGGAATTACTGGAATGCACATTGTCCGAAAAATTCTGTCCGAAGTACCTGTGCCGGTGATTCAACCTGCATGATAGCCGCTTCTGCAAGGCTTGCATTGAAAGAGGAGGGCTCTCCTACCGTTATTCATGGGAGGTGATTTCGTGATGAACCCTTACAAAATGGTCATGGCAGTCGCCAATCAAAAAGGCGGTTGTGCGAAAACGACAACCGCAGTCAACGTTGCTGCCGCATTAGCAAAAGGTTCACGAAGACAAGGGCTTCCACCGGCAAAAGTTCTCCTCATTGATCTTGACCCGCAGGGGAATTGCGCCACATCCTTTGGGCTGGAAAAAAAGAAAATCAAGAAAACGGTCTACGACTTACTTGCCAACGATTCGGGCGAGGAACTTCCATTGATGGAAGAATACCTCATCCCTCCAGATGTAATAACTCGTTCAATGCGAGAGGCATGGTCAAACCGTAACGGTGGAAAAAAAGTTCCTGATTCAATCAATGCAGGTCACTTGTGGCTTCTCCCGAGTGACATCCACCTCTCTGGTGCTGAGATTGAATTGAGCCATAAAATCGGAAGGGAAACGCGCCTCCAAGAAGCCCTATTGCCCATCGCAGACGAATTTGATTACATCATCATAGACACGCCTCCATCTCTTGGACTGTTGTCCATCAATGCCATGTGCGCAGCGAATTGGGTCATGGTTCCTGTCCAAGCAGAATATTACGCTCTAGAGGGCTTTAGCATGCTCATGAACTCGATTAAAATGATTCAACGCCGAATTAATCGCAATTTGAAAATATTTGGAATCGTCATGACCATGGTAGATGCACGTTCAAAATTGAGCACATATGTATGTGATCAAGTCAATAGAAAGATGCCAAACAAGTTGTTTAACACAACTGTACGTCGTTTGGCAAAGGTCGCAGAAGCCCCATGGAGTGGAGCGCCAACCGTCATTCTCAACAAGCCAACCAACTCTGGGGCCGGTGCAGGCAGCTTAGAGTATTGGACTCTAGCAAAAGAAGTCCATCAGCGCGTTCAATCCATGCGGAGAGAGTTTGGAGTCGTCGAAGAATCTCGTTTGCGTAAAGAACGAAGCATCCGTTAAGTTGGGTTCGGCTTTGAGCCCAATACCCAATAAAACCGCCTAAGGGCCTGTGTTGTCTTCGCACAGGTTAAGTATGCAACCAAGACAAGCGCCCACTGGGTTATCTGTATGACTGGCGAAGGCATGACTTCTGTGAGTGTGAGTTACGAGATTCGTAGACAATTAAACACCATACGTACAACTGGAAATCATCGAAGCGTCAATGATTTACTCAATGAAATGAT
>CAXAHZ010000063.1:0-8076 GCA_963968875.1 uncultured euryarchaeote | reverse complement strand
GCCTTTGAATCAACAACTTTCGTATTGTGAGCGTAAAGTGTTGATAGGGGGACTGATATGTCCTTTTGAGTGATTCCGAGCTCGAGCCAAAATGCCCGTAATGCGGTATTAGATATTCCCCTTCCGCTCAGTCCTTCTAAGGTTGGAAGGCGTGGGTCTCCCCATCCAGGGTAACGACCAGATTCAATGTCATTTCGCATTTTAGATGTTGAAAAACCACCCCATTCGTGTACCTTAACTCGACCCCAATACATCGTTTCAGGATACTCCCACCCAAAGTGCTGGTAGAGAAGTGTCTGCTTGCGAGTTGAATCCATGAGGTCTTTACCACGGATGATGTGTGTGACGCCTTGTAGATGGTCTTCAACCGCACTTTGGAAGTCAAGTAACGGCCATACGACATATTTGGAGCCAATTTCTGGTCTTGGATGTGGGTGAGCATCGGTGTCCTGGAGGCGAAGTG
This sequence comes from uncultured euryarchaeote, assembly GCA_963968875.1. GTDB lineage: Archaea > Thermoplasmatota > Poseidoniia > Poseidoniales > Poseidoniaceae > Poseidonia. The sequence goes on along the minus strand of CAXAHZ010000063.1, from coordinate 7,613 downwards.
CAGGCCAATCTCGTAGTGCAGGGTTTTTCAAGGTCATGTCGGTTTTTACCCTGACAACAACATCGCCAGGATTAAATTGACGTTGAAGCATTTTATTCCACAGGCTTAGATTTTCATCTTTTTTACGGTCCCTACAGGGGCAATTTGTTTTGCTGATTCGGAACTCCTTGAATGCCTCTGCAGAACACTGGCAGACGTACCCATGGTCGTTTTCTAGCATCAACTCTGCATGTTCATAGTAAGATTCCATCCGGTCTGAGGCGAGAATGATCCGATCAGGCTTCCTTCCTGTAAGCCACGCAGTTTCTTCCTGAATTCGGTCGTAAGCCTCTAACATGGGTGGTTTTACCTTTGTATCCGTATCATCAAATCTTAGAATAAATTCTCCATCATACATTTCTCTGTATGTGCTGTTGATAACCAAACCGCGTGCGTGTCCAAACGATAAGGGTCCATTTGGATTTGGAGCGAATCTCAAAACCACCTTTCCTTTCTCAGCATGCTTAAGATCTGGCAGACCGGTTCTTCGTTCCTTAACTTCGCGTTTTTCTAAGAGATGAGGGGCTTCTTTTGCCAATATTTCCTTGAGAGAATCCAGTCCTTCATGTGCAGCGGAAGAGTTGGCCTTGTTGACTTCTTGAGCAACGAGACCTGTTACGATTTTTCCATGTTGGCGTAAGTCAGCACGCATACCCATAATTCGTCCAATTACCGAACCAATGGCGGCTTTTCCTTCGTACTCAATCGCATTTTGGATGGATACATGACGAATTAGGTTCCGTGTCTCCTCATCGGGTGTCCAATCCATGTCGCTCGTGCTCGCCTGTTCGCAACCCTTCATGAAATGCTTGCATCGTCATGGTCAAACAAGGATTGTTGTGTGGTTCGGGTTGTCCCACGAACGGGTGCGTCACCCTTGCAATTGTTGCTCCAAAACCTTGTTGCGGTTGCCCAACCCCAACGTACATCGTTATGCATCCCGTTGTCATCAATGAGTAGATGGAGAGCATTTTTCGTATTTGGGTCGGCTGGATAACCTGAACCAATTGATTGACCGATTTCCTTAGCAAGACTTGCGATGCATCGGTCCCGCTCTTCCTTGGCTAGAATACTCGCCATGCTCACTATCGGGAAATTTTCATCCGCTTTGTGAAAACTGTTCATGGCTGAACCGACCCATGGCCACGAAGGAAGTTGATTTGATATTCGCTGAGTGAACCGTTCGGGATTCACATCACATGCATCATTTGTAATGTTTAATCCTGCTTGAATTTCGAGTCCAACGATGGATTCACCAAACGCCCGAACTTCCATCCAATTTAGCCCGTCCGACTGAAGTGCCATATCTATTCGCTCAGGTGTGCATTTCACAACGCATTTTTTCCAACCGCGTCGGATTGATTGTTCTTCAAACCACACCTCAATTTCCTGACGTCGTTTAGCACTGAGATCCTTTGAGTCCTTAACTCCCATCCCAACCAGCATGGGGACATCGGAAGACGGAATCGCACAGGCAGCAACCACCAATGGACCCAATACAGGCCCTCGCCCAGCTTCGTCCACGCCTACGTCCCACATTGTCACACCTAGAATTCTAAATCATCGTCAGCAGTATTATCTACGGGCGGCAACGGTACCTGAGCAACTTCTTTGACCTTTGTTGGTGGTTGGGGTAACACTGCATGTGGATCGTTCCGAACCGTAAGGTTTGGCTGATGCTCTTTGAGTGGGAGTGACTCATTCAATGGGTGGGGTTTGGCCACGCCTCCTGTTCGTATCTCGTCAAGCAGCGAGTCCGCTTTTTGCAACCTCATTTGCTCGGTGCGGACATCAAGAACCAGTGATGCTGCAGCCCTGAGGTCTTGATTCACAGGCTCATGGCTTGGAGTGCTGTTGCTGGATTTTCGTCGGAATGCATCCTTAAAATCTTCCTTTGAGACCTGTTGGGGTCCGGCTAAAGGTTCAACCTGTTCATGCGGTTGAGCTTCGGATTGGTATTGTTTCATCCAATCGTTGGCGTCTGTCTTTACGTCTTGGTACGGTAAAACCCCATCCTTGTCAAGCCTGCGCTGACGATGAATGAGCGCTTTGTAGATGACGAGTCCCGAGAATATGACTGCGAAGAAAACACCCGACCACGCTTTGGTATATGCCCAAGCAGTCGCCCCTAATTCACCCCAGTTGCCGCCTTCATCATTTGCATCGTTGTCTCGCCACGGTGTGCCGATATAATCTGCTTTTGATGTGCAGACAAACATTTGTCCTTCTGGTTCAAATATTGAGGTAATGGTAGTGTTAATGTAAACTGTGCCGTTACTTGTTTGGTCATCTGGAAGGTCAGCCCATGCTCTCAGAGTCACGTTAGAGCCCAAAGGGACTCCATTGAGTTGAAACGAACGAGGGTACTCAGAATCTTCTTCGTAGACGGCTCCAGCCGGTGGAATGAGACCCATCGGCACTGAATGGCTTGATTGAAGTTGGACAACAAATCCGTCAACCGCATTGCCATCATTACGAACGTCAAATACGATGGAAAGCCGGTTATTCGGACTTATTTCCTCTTCCAGTGCTCCAAGTGACCATTTGACGATTGGAGCCACCCGGACTTGAATCATGACCGTATTCAATACTGAGCCAGTGTCATCAATCAATTCCAATTGAACCTCACCCTCTGTAAATGCTAACGATTGATTTCTAGCTTCAATCATCACCTCAGTGAATGTTTTTTCCTGATTCGCCTGTACAATCATCGATTCTTGGGGAGCGATCGCTGTGAATTCGTCGGTCACTTCCCCGACTCTCAAACTAAATGTGTTGTACGAGTTTCCGGTATTGGTCACCGTGACGGTGCTTGTACACGGAGTGCCAGGCTTGAGGGTCATGCACCCGCTTTCAATGGTAGTTAGTGTGGCATTTGTAGTTCGGTTTATGGAGGCCACAACACGTGATGTTTTCGTCATGTATTCTGCTCCGTTAGCAAAGACTTGTATTTCCACATGCATCTCTCCCGAAAATTCGAGCGGGGATTGAATTCCAATCTCAACGGTTCTTGATTCGTTGGGCAATAGGTCAAGGTCTTCCAATCCTCCAAAAAGGGCGACCGTCCAACCGCTATAATTGAAACGGTCTGACGGTGAATATCCATCGAGCTGATTCCCAAACATGTCCAACCCTTGCAGGGATATGTTCACTCGGTTTGGGGTATTTCCAACATTGCGGACCGTCACATCCAAACGACCGTCTTCACCCGGTGCTAGATCAATTGATGCATCAACATCATCGATACTAACATTTCGTTTTTCATTCATGAGCAAGTCAAACGCCCATGAAGTCGTACCCCTATCCAGTCCAGATATTCCAGTCAAGGTAAACCGTGGACCGGTTCCTTCGAGAGGAGCTCCGTCAATTACTGCTGGAACATCAACCCACAGATAAACGTAAGAAAGGCTATCGGTGGCGAGATCCAGATACGCATTTCCCTGTTCATTTGTGTCCATGCTCCATCCCCAATTCCAACCTGATTGGCTGTAAAGGTCAAAGGTGACATTATCCGGAAATGATGCATTGTTGGTGATGTTAACTGCAACGCCCGTACGCACTTTTTCATCAACTGTAAGAGTAGTAACTCCTTGTGAGCCAAAATTGAGATTGGAATAGGGGGCAACGGTAATGTTCATTGATACCAACCTGAAGAAGTCAGAGTCGTAGTCGCTTGTTATGTTAAATCGAACTTCATGGGTGGTATAACCTGCATTCGTGTCGGCTGTAATTCCAAAAGCGATTTGTTTGAGATGATTGGGGACAAGAATTTGAGACAAAGGTAAATTCACGGTGGACAGTACTGCCGGCATATCGTTAACAGATACCCCAAATTCTTGATCTACGGTCAAGAGATTATGCAAGGTAATGTAGGTGCTAACAGTTTCTCCTGGGTGGATGATTACCTGTTCGGGGGCTGCAACCCCCACAATCTCTCCCTCCCTAGCCGTGTTGTTTGGGTCGGCAGAAATGACTGGAGTCATTAAATGCAAGAGGAGAAGGACCGTGATTACTGCCCATCTCATGCCAATCCCACAACACATTACCTTTCAATAACTTGCTTTTTTTGTTCAAGTTCTCTTCGCAGGTTTCATGAACAAGTGAGATTTCCGAGAAACATGGCACCCATCTGGCCGTTCAAGAAGAAGCAAGAAATCCTTGAGTTGGATGAAGAACCTCCGGCTCCAATTACTTACAAAAAAGGAGAAGACCCCAACGCTCGACCGGCTGCAACAACCGTTGATGCTTCTGCATACAAAGATGCACTTGCACTGTTTGGAGAGGGCTCCTCTAGCGTGGAAGCCGCAAGCGACCAATCTGTGAATTATGACGGCCTTTCAGAGCCAAAGGCGACCCCAGTTGCTGCCAAAGAAACTGAGACTGTCAAAGAACCATCCTTCACTTGGGTTCATCACACCGACGGATATCACTACAAGAAAAAACCAGACGGTTCGTTCGAACCCACGCCACATAGGAAAAACAACGATGGCTCTTATGTACCGTACTCTTAATCAAATAGGCGTGGAATTGGGCGGGTCAAATCTTGACCGTTATTGCTTGAGTCATTGACTCTTTGAGACACTGGATGAAGGTCAATTCTTCCAGATGGCAAAGGATTCATCATCGTCTTACCAGCAAACCAGTCGTTGAAATCGGTTGGTTGGATAAGCACTGGCATACGCGTGTGAACTTCTTTACAATCTTCGTTTGCCGGAGTCGTCAATATTGAAAATGACTCCATTGAAGAGCCATCATGATTCCAAGACTCCCAGATGACTGCCATGTATGACGTCGAACCGTTCACATTGTAATGGTACCACGGGATTTTTCCTTGAGGGGTTTTCATCCATTCGTACCAGCCATCCGCAGGAACCACACCTCTTCGCTTCATCCAAGCATTACGAAACATAGGTTTCTCATGGGCAGTTTCACTGCGTGCGTTGATTGGTTCTCGTGAAGAAGATTGAGCCCATGAAGGTCGGAAACCCCAACGCATCAAACGCATATGTCGGGATACATTTGCTTCATTGTTGACTCCAGTTTGAGTAATGACTGGAACCCATTGTTGTGGAGCCACGTTCCAACTGGGCTCAAATGGAGTGTAATCGGGTAAAGATTCAGATTGAACTTCTTTAGCGATCTCAGCTATCGGTCGCGCTAAAGCAAAGCGTCCACACACGACGAAGCCTCATACAGGGTCTTGCAATAAACCAGCGAGTGCAGTGACGTCAAGTTCTGCTCCGTTAATGGGTACTCGGAGTTCATATTTCATGCAAACAGAAGGGTCAAGTTCTCCGAAACAACCAACCCACGTGTCGTTGACAATCAGTTTTGCACCTCGCCCGGCAAGCCACGGCCCATCTCCTGCTTCAATCGGTTCCGCTCTCCATTCTTTGATGCCTAAATCAATACACATGGCTTGAATTCTTCCTCGGACAGCAGCAAAACCTCCACTACGCTCTGCGTTTAGGAATGCTAAACGGTCGTAATTCATGTGGTTGCGAACAACAGTCCCGAGTTCGTAAACGCCCTGCGGAAGGTCATGATGGCGGTTGCTGGAAAGCAATTTCAAAAGTCCTGGCAAAAGGAATTGGCGCAACATGGTATGGTCGATGGTGATAGGATTTGTAATTGCGGTCACGTGATGTTCCTGTTGCCATCGCATGTTGGTAAATTGGTCGGTCTCATTTGACAGCGTAAGGGATTGAATTTGCATCAATCCAAGTCCTTGCATGGAATCTCTCAACCGACGCCTCATGTGGTGGTCTTCCCTAGGCTGGGCCGTGAGTTGGGCAACGGGCAAGTCTTCTCCAAGGTCTTCATATCCATGGCCGATTGCAATATCTTCTACCAGATCAACTGGGTGCAGAATGTCAAAACGCCAACGAGGCATTACAAATTCTAACAACGAACCACTCTGACTTACCTCGGACATTTTTGAGGCGTGTTTAGGTGAGCCTTCAGGGGCATCCTTCTTACCCGAAAAGCGACCACCCATACGATTGATAGCGTGGGATAGTTCAGCATCCGTAAAGCTTCTGCCGAGCAGGCTATTAACCAGTTCTTCGGGTACATAGTGAGTCTTTGCTTTCCCGTTTGGGGTGGTAATGATGTCACCTTCACAGGTTGTGATCTCAACAGTTTCTATGGTTCCACCACGTTCCTGAAGTTGGAGGCAAATGAGCATAAGCGATGCTTCACATGCTCTAGGATCCCAACCCGTAACATCAATGAAGAAATCTCTGGTTTTATTTGTCACAGTGGTGTGGTTTCCATTGATAATTGGGGGGAATGAAAGAACATCGTCATTCGCATCAATGATAAGCGGATATGACTCCATTGATTCCAATAGATGGGCATAATCAATCCCCTTTGGATGTTGAGTTAGAATTGCGTCAATATCCATTTCGTTATCTTCGCCAAGGGGAATGAATGAATGTTTTCCTGATGTTGCAACTACACGGAATGGAGGTTTAATCGTCTCAAGGTCATGGACGCCGATTGAGGCTCGTTTTCTACCTCTTCCAAGAGCAAAATGCAGTTTCTCTTGGTGATCCATGAGTCCCTTGATGAACGTTTCTTGGCCAGCAGCATCCTCTGGAAGTGAAATGCCTCTCACAACCGCTGCCATGATTACCGGTCGGATGCCCTTCAATTCTTTCTCAACATGCATTGTAATCCCGCTAGGGCTTGTCTTAATCTCAGGGTCTGCATCGGCTCCATGGAGGAACGGGCGGATTGCGTGAGCCAATGTCTCCCCGCTCAAAAGGTCGGGTCTATCTGGGAAAATTTCAATGTCCAATGTTTCTTCATCACAGTTGTCGATATCGGTACCCATCAGCGGGAGTTGATCACCCATTTTCGCTGCATCATGAGAGATTCCGTGCTTCTTGAGAAGTTCTTTTAGCAAGGATTGGGGTACTGAAATGGTTGGCATTTGAATTCACCTATCGTGCGAACCAGTGGGGCAGTGGGCGGTCGTAACCGGAAAGCCTGAGTCCACTGACCGATGCTGTTTCATGGTCAAGTGCTCGGAGGTGAACTCGTTCGAGGACATCAATACTGTCTACTCCGATACGACGTAGGTGCTGAGCAAGTTCATCTTGAGTTCCTTGAAGCCAGTAAGCGATGTCCATCCCGTTAACCATCGGAGCTTCGCATGCGATGATGGTGACGCCTGATGCGACAAGTACTGCGAGGTCGTGTCCATTGGCAGCAAAGCCGAGTAAAAACCCAGTTTGAATATCGGGAGATGTGATGTTCGCTTTCTTTGAACGTCCAGTCATTGGTAATGCTGCTGCTTCAGAGATTCCAGAACCATCTTCAATACGGGCCATTGCTAGGTCTGCTAAATGGTATTGAGCTCGTTGATGCAGAGTTTGAATTCGGCTAATTGCTTGAACAAAGATGAGAGGCGCATTCACTCTTGCAAGTGAGCGAAGCGCCACGATTAAACCATCTATTTCTTCTGAATTCATGTGAGGTAAATTGTCAAAATCAATGCCGAATCCTCCGGCTTTGGTGAGTTCCGAACCAACTTCCAAAAGATTGGAATCACTAACCAACAAAACGTC
>CAXAHZ010000062.1:0-8086 GCA_963968875.1 uncultured euryarchaeote | reverse complement strand
GTAGAGGAAGGTGCACCGATATCGCTGCAGTCGTGACCGCTGACAGGAGTGTTGTCTGTCACTCGGAAGTCGTACATTCGCAGGCCGGACAATACTGGGAAGGTCACAACAAGAGCAGCGTTGCTCATGTTCGTAATGTTCAATGCCATGGTGAAGTTAGAAACGCCTTGATTGTTCAGTTGGTCCCAACGTACGTTGTTTGTCTGCCCGTCTGCAACGTCCAGATTAATTTCCATATCGTCGGTAACTGATACGGGAACTTCTTTGCAATCTTGAGCTGCTCCAAGGTTGATGCATGATCGTGCTTCTTGATGTTCCTCAGGTACCAGGTTGACCTCATCCAAGCCAACTCCATCCTCAACGAATTCAAAGTCGTTCCAATCTACACCACCTGAGTGGGGCGTTCCCTCACGCATTCCAAGTCGTGTTTCCATATCTGCGATACACTTCGGGCCAATGCTTCGCACTGCATCTCGTTCGTCTGTACTGATCCAATCGTTACCTCCGCCAGGAAGTCCTTCAAACAATCCGTCAAGGTTGTCCCGAACGATGGGTGAATTGGAACCGTTGACCCACGCATTAGCATACATATCGCCAGTGGCCCAGTCGTCTAAGACCGAGAGCTCAAAGAGAGCAAAATCGTACTCAAAGAGGTCTTCAAAAGTGTATCCGCTGCAATCTACATCGAGCGTGTCTTGTCGCCCTTCCGCATTCATATGGATGGAATCTTCGCTCAGTGGTCCGTTTAAGGCAGGACCCATTACACCAGAAATCATCAAGAAAACGAGGGCTAGGGCGGTCAGATGAAGCGCTGCAGTTCTGCGTGTCATGTCACTCCGTAGACTTTGGACTTCATAGACAATTGCCTTTGCACCATCACGGAACGAGGCCTTCCATGCGTCGGTGAAGGGCCCACCAAGGGAAAACAGTCCAGATGACTGCACCGATCCAAACTTGCCACGATGATACACCACGGTCAACCGTTGGAAGTTGGGTTTCCAACAAATGATGGTAGACACCGTTAGGAGAAAGAAGGTCAAGGGCACCTTCTAGAGCAATCCAAGACGGGTCGTTTGCCTGTCCGACTGCAACACCCGAGGCGTAGGCGACCATGGTCGTCACCAATGCCCAAAGGAAGGTGAAGAAGAACCAAACCCCAATTCCAAAGGCGATCGCTGTGCCCTGCTCTTTTGCTGAAGTTGATGCGAGAAGGGCAAAAAGTGTGTACCAAAGAAGGATCAATCCCGTGGATAAAAAGTAAACCAATGTCTCAGTGAGACTTGGCCATTCATTCATTCTAAACCGTACCAAGACAAGACAGAGCACCATCAAACCAAAAACTGGAATGGCAATGGATTGCCAATATCCAAGAATCAATGCCGTAGCTTGGTGCTTTCGTGGCATGGGTTGAGCAAGTCGGACTTCCAACATCCCACTTGAACGGTCACGGCTAATTCCGTCAAAAGAAAGGAGTACTGCACACATGGTTGCACCGAATACAACGCCCAATGACGCGTAGAACAACACCTCCATCGGAGTTGATGGTTGGTGGCCGCCGGGAAGTATGATGTCCGGATCAGAAAATCCCCAAGCCATTCCCGGAAGGAAGAGAATCAGAATCGGAAGCATGATTTTCAGACGGATGCCGTACAACTGTCGGTTCCTGACCCGCTGACTCATGCGCCAGATTCGCCCGGCATCACTCATCTTCGCCACCTCCAGCGGTTCGCATTGGAAGCATTGCAGAGGAGCCAACTTCCAAGGAGATGTCTTCAGGCTCCATACCCGTTGTCGCACACAACAGTTCGACCAAATTTGGAGCGATTGGAGACCAAGAAGTCACTTGACATGAGTTCATGAGCGCTTCAAGCACCTCTTTGGGAGCACCACGAAACACGTACGACCAAGAGTGTTCTTTTTGGTCAAAATTTAGGAATTCATGTTCAATATCACTTAACAGAGAATCTATCTCAATGTTGCCTTGCCCCTTGATTTGATAACGATCTGAGAGATTTAATCTGGCTTCTACTTCGTTCAAATTTCCTTCGTCGAGCAGTTGACCTCTGTGCAAGAGGGCAATTCGGTCGATGAGTTGGTCCAAATGTGCAACCATATGTGAAGAGATGACAACGGCAACGCCTTTGCTTGCCAAACGCTTCACTAAACGGGTAAATGCTTCTGCAGCAACAGGGTCAAGACCGTTGAAGGGCTCGTCCAAAAGCAGTACTTTAGGCGAACCGAGTAGAGCGGTTGCAATCGACAAACGCTGACGCATGCCTTGACTGAGGTTGTCCAGACGCTCGTCTTTGCGATTCTTAAGACCGACCAAATCGAGCAGCCCTTCAATTCGTTTATTTGGGGTATTGCGCATATCACCTATCGCTTCTAGAGCTTCACGTACAGATTGTGCGCCTTGCCACCGTACTTGTTCAGGCATGTGCCCAACCCATTGACGAAGGTCGTCAACAGGTTTGAGTTCGGTGGACGTGAAGCGCGCTGTAACCTCGCCCTCTTGCAATGGAAGGATGCCTGCCATCATTCGCAAAAGGGTTGTTTTTCCCGCCCCATTTGGACCAACAAGGCCAAGAACGCTTCCGGCGTAGAGGTCCAGATTTAGACCAACAACACCTGGACCAATGGTCCTGTTCCAAGGTCGGGTAAAGGTCGGTGAAGAAATTTGATGGCGATGCTCTGCGTTGCGGAACGAGAGAAGTGGTTCCGCCATGGTCAACCTTAGGGGAAACCCTTGCATCAACCTTGGGACGACCCAAACCCTCATCATGGCCTGTTTGTTCATGCAAACGAAGTTCATGGTCTGGCAAGGTATCGTTCACTCGCTCCTACCGCTTGCCGCAGGTGCTTTGACGCTCTATTTAATGAACAAGAGAACCCCTCAAGAACCTCCTGTCCACTGGACGGAACCGATTGGCCGCAATGGATGCATCATGGCGGTGGTCTTTGCCGTATTGCTGTGGTTTGTCCCTTATGGGATACTTTTACTGCTCCCAATCATGCTCGTCCTATCAGCGGTAAGTCCTGCTGGAAGAGAAGAATGGAAGTTGCATCGGAGCCCCCGAATTGTAGCCCTTTTGCTGAGCGTCTTGATGTTTGCAGGGGGAGGAATGCTTCCTGTCAGCACCCCTTCAGCACCCCAAGAATGGGGTCAGCCGACGTTTATTGAAAACCCAGATGCACCTCTCTATCCTGCCAGCGAGCAATACACTTGGCTGATGCCTTCGTTTGAAATTGTACAGTCTCTTTCCATTCGTATGCCGCATCAGACGGGCAGCGTTGGTGGTGAATCTTCAACCTTTAACATCGCTTTTGCATTGGGAGTTGAATCTTCACGGATGCAACAATCAATCGCTCTGCTGGACGAACAAATCTCGTTTGTTCGTCTTGACCCAAGTGAAGTCAAATTGGACCCAATATCTGCACCAGACACACATCGATACATCGGGGGTGACGAAGACGTCACGCTTGAAGTTCGCTTGTTCGACATCAAAACACTGATCTCCACGTCAGAGGATGGAACCAAAGTGGGTGAAGTCGTTTGCGTAGGTTCTGCCTCAGCCGGTGGACAAATGGACATGTTGGTGGTTGTTCGCCCTGTAGGCCATAGTTCAATCTCCAACGACCGATATGCCGAAGCCTACACTCTCGAGTGGTATCAACATCTGATGACCTCATAGACCTTCATCTCAAGTCCGAATTGACCGCGTCAAAGAACTCCTTATGCACAAGTTCACTTTCACTTTCATTAAACATTCAAGTGGGTCTCAAAAAACATACTGGCCCTTATCGGTTGATTTGGATTAATGGGTCGAACCGTGCCAACATGGCGTAACAGAATAGAATCCGAATTGAGCTCGTTGGAGCCATTTCGTAAGGCGTTGAATTCAGCCGATAAAACCGCATTTGATGCCTTGCTTGACGGCGCAAGAGCACGCCGTACTGCTGGTGGAATGCTGCCGGCACATGATACATGGAAACCGATGTTGTTGTCCATGCTCATCGAGTGCCAGTCACGCATCTTAGAATTGGAACGCAAGCTCCAAAAAATTTCAGAAGAGTGATGTTGTGAACGGCTGGATTGTTGACGCTCAACCCGGAGATGGGGGCGTCAGTATGGATGTGTGGATGTTTGTTGAAGGGAAAGGGGTCCAACGCATTGTTGTTCCTTGGCTGGCCACAATTCATGTTCATGCGACCGCAGCACGACTTGAACATCTCACCAATTGGTTGGAATGTGGAGAAATCACACAACGGTTTGCAGTGGGTTCGATGCGTTCCATTCGCAGCCGTCTTTCTCTTGACCAGTATGAGATGCACGATGTTTTGGAAATTGAAATGAGAAATAACCGTTCCATTCGTAGCCTTGCAGAACACATTGAGTCAAGAGGTGATTACTACCGCTATGCGCTTTACTCAATTGATGCTCATCTTGCACAACGCTTCTTTGTGGAGCACAACGTTGCCCCATTTCAGTATGTTCAGTGGGACGGGATTCGGTTTACTTCGCATCTTGAGGACATCCCTTGGCCGAAATTGAAGCAAATGGAAATGGAATTTCATTACGAATCCTCAACCGGTTTTGACACGTTGAATTCAACGTTAACTGAGATTGTACTCAAGACCAGAACGGTCGATGAGACCAAAGAACAAAACCAATGCATAACCCTGAAACATAAGACATCGGAGTATGAATTCCTTCGATCCTTACAACATGAAATCAACCGCATCAATCCCGATGTGATCTTGACCAAAGGAGGAGATTCGCTTCACTTTTCTATGCTTCAACGACTGAGTGATGCAGCGTCATTTTCGCTGAACCTAAGCAGAAAACCCTCTCGTTTGGAAGCCCGTACCAATTCGCGCACGGTACGGTCCTATGGACAAGTACGGCGAAAAGAGAGTTATGTTCCCACTCACGGACGCTTGCACATTGATCTTCGCTCCAGTTTCATTGTTCGTGAAGGTGGACTTCTCGGTTTGTTTGAACTGGCCCGACATTCAAGACAATCGCCCCAAGACATCTCCCGACTTTCTCCCGGTTCGGTCATCAGTGCAATACAGATACGAACTGCGATGGAAGATGGAGTTTTGGTTCCGTGGAAAAAAAACCGTCCTGAAGACACAAAAACTGCTTGGGAATTGATGATGGCTGACCGCGGTGGTTTGTACCTAGACAGTAAACCAGGAATCTATACAGATGTTGTAGAACTTGATTTTGCGAGTCTCTTCCCCAACATCATCGCAACCCGAAACATCTCACCAGAAACCCTCAACTGCGCTTGCTGTCAACCTTCAGAAGAGGACCTTAGATCCGAGCATTTTCTACCGTTAAACGTGGAGGCGGCCGATGAGGAATTCCGTCGGCGTCATTTGAAAGAAAACATTGGAACTGGCCTCTTCCCCGTAACACATTCATGGGCATTGCCTGTTCCGGAGTTGACGTCTCATACATGCGGACGGGTTCATGGCTTTCTCGGTCGAGTCGTAGCTCCAATTATTGAACGAAGACGTCAATTAAAGCAACACATCGTCACAAAAGGAGACAGCATTGACAAGCAACAGAATGCTTTGAAATGGTTGCTGGTAACATGTTTCGGTTATACTGGTTACAAAAATGCCCGTTTTGGGCGGATTGAGGCACATGAAGCGATATGTGCATGGTCAAGAGAGATTCTTCTGAAGACGATTGCCATGGCTGAAAAAGATGGATGGACGGTTCTTCATGCCATTGTAGACTGCGTTTGGATTGAACACAAAACGGTCACAGACCGTGAAGAAAAGCGGCGCTTAGCTCACCGGTTCGCACAACAGGTAACTCAAGAAATCGGCATTCCTCTCGAATATGAAGACATGTACCACTTCATTGGTTTCTTGCCCAGTCGCATGCACGGTGCCGGCTCCTTGACAAAATACTGGGCTTACGGTGATAATGGTTTGAAAATGAGAGGCATTGAATCCCGTCAGCATTCAACGTGTGAATGGATCAAGTCCCTTCAAAGCATGGCGTTTGAAATTCTCATTGATTGCCTTCATAGCGGCATTGATGTCAAGAGCAGGTCCGTTCAAAACACAATTTCAGCCATGCTGCACAAGGAATTAGGACGCCTTGAACGGAAGGAAATAGATATGACTCAATTGGTTGTAAAGCGTAGAATAAGCAAGAGGGCCGACCAATTTACGGTTTCGACATTAACGCATGCTGCTCTATTACGAGCTGCTAAACTTGGGCATGAAATACCTCCAGGGGGGAAGGCTAGATTTGTGGTCCTGCACACGCGCAGCGAGGACCCTTCAGAGCGAGTTATTCTGTCGGAAGAACTGTCTCAAACTGTAAAAAACGATATCGTTGTTGACCAAACACACTACAGGAATATTGCCCACAGAGCGATTTGGGCGATTCTTGCTCCCTTTGGATGGTCCGATGAAGAAATTCAAATCGGACTTAAAGCAACGACATTGTTGGACTTTATCTGAACATGAACCGTTCAATCCAGAGCGATGAGGTCCACTTCCTCATGAAGGCCCCGATTGTATACGAGTTCGTTGTGAAGGACCCTACTGAATGACTGCTCAAGTGTTTCCTGTTCAACAACTTCCTTACGAAAACCCGAACACCCACTGGGAAAATGAAGAAGCCACATTTTCTTCTTGCCGCGAGAGCGTTCAATACGACCAAGAAGACGTTGATTGCAGCGCCGTTCAACCGTTTGAAGCAGGCTAGAATGACGCTTAGAATTCGGAGTAGATTCCGTGATAACAATGACGGAGATGTTGTTTTTTACGGCCACCTGGTTGAGTCGGTCCATGCATCTGCGAAGCAACGTTCGGGCCTCTCGTTCCTTGACTTGAGGGTCCAGATGCATGGTAATCGGGCCGTCAACCACAACAAGACGGGCTCCTGTAATCTTCAACTCACCGTCAAGCCGTTCCACCAAGGAGGCAAATTGGTGGACGGTAAAACCACGGCCAACAAACAGATTTCGCAACAGTGTATTGGATTCAGGAACGTTCTCAGGAAAGCATTGCATCACTCGTGCTGGGTTAAATCGCGTAGCTCCGTCAATCCAATGGACGAATTCTCCTTCCATCAACGCCAAAGCAGCCCAAGCCTCTGCGTAAGCACGCATTGATTTGCCTGACCTCCCCGACCCACATAACTGGTAAACGCCTCCACTGCGCGGCACAATACGGGTTTCATCAAGTTCTGCGTCGAGCCTTCGCAGCGTTCTTTTTTTGCGCATGATTGCTGCTTCGCAAACAGCACTAGTATCATTGAGTAGACACGCCAATTGAAAGTGAAAATGAATGCAAGGGTCTTGTGTTCATTCACGGGTCCAAGAACCTGCCGTGTAACGGTATACAATCGGAACACCTGTCGGAACTTCAAGGCCCAAAACTTCCTCATTGGAAAGTCCATCAAGATGCATGATAATGCTGCGCAATGAATTTCCATGGGCTGCTACAAACAGGTTTTTTCCAGACTCAATTGCAGGAATCAACGTGTTCTCAAGATAGGGTATGGTGCGCTTTGCCGTCAATTCAAGCGATTCTCCATCCGGAGGGGGGACATCAAAAGAGCGGCGCCAAATGTGAACTTGTTCCGCTCCATATTGTTCTCGTGTCTCATCTTTATCCAGCCCTTGGAGATCACCGTACATACGCTCATTCAACTGCCAGGCAGCGTGAACAGGGAGGATGGTGTCTTTGGCTGTGTCACCTCTAATTTGTGACCACTGCCGCATGCGAGACTCGTTTTCTGAAAGTCCTTCTTCCATTTCTTGGCTGTACTGGAATACGGGTGTTCGCCCACTGTTGTGTTCGGACATGGCAATCATGGCCGTCATTTGAGCGCGAATGAGCATGGAAACGTGAACCTCATCGATGGGAAGGTGAGCAATCGCCTTTCCACCTTCACGGGCTTCATCAATTCCTTTGATTGAAAGTGGAACATCAACCCAGCCGGTGAAAAACCCAGCAGCGTTCCACATCGATTGACCGTGACGCATCAAAATTAGCAGCGACATAAGGGTGCCTCAGTACGTCCACAAGCCGATAGGGCATGAAGGTGGCG
>CAXAHZ010000061.1:0-8108 GCA_963968875.1 uncultured euryarchaeote | reverse complement strand
GGAATCACCACATCAACTGCTACGGAGGCAGTAATTACGCTCCCAGGAGGATTAACCAACAAAGTTCCCCTCCCAGCATTGGAAACCTATGAAGTGCACAAAGTAGCGCTCAATTGGACGGTTCCACTAACTGCGGATATCGGGACTCAAAGTTTGATGTGGCAAGCTGACCCGGACGGACTCAATACAGCAGATGCAAACCCGAGCAACAATATCGCAGTCATTGAGTTGTTCGTTGGAAGGGTGCCGACTGTCGTTGTCAACAGTACATCGGGACTTACCAACGAGTACATTGTACTTGATGCATCAGAAAGTTACGATGAGGACGGAGGGAATATCAGTTGCATGTTCAATGTTCCTTTTGATGATGGAACACGAACATGGTCCAATCAAAAGGTGATATCACCGAACTGCGTCCTCAATTACTCATGGATTGACGACGGTTCATACCCCGTTGAAATTACGGTAATTGATGAGGAACGCGATGAAGTGAATCTTACCGTTTCAGTCGATGTCATCAACAGAGCCCCCCTGATCGAGGTGCGAAGCGCCCGAAGTGAAGCAATGGTTGAATACCCCATCACACTCTACGCATACGCTAATGATTCAGATTCCGAAGATGTTTGGCCAGGAGTCGTTGACATCCATTGGCCCGGCGCCAACTGCAAGGAAGGATATTACACACGAACGTGTACTACGACCTCAATTCAAGAAGGTTGGACCACATTTACAGCAGTCGGGTTGGACGATGACAGTTCAATGGCATCGGCAACCATTGACATCAAATTTACCAACATTAAACCTCACAGCGTCAACATCCAAATGGTCGACCAAAACGGACCAATTCTCATGGATGCGCAGAACACTTGGCATGTTATTGAGGACCAAACCGTAACGGTCAAGGGTCAGGCGCAGGATTCTGTTGACGATATTGATGGCCTGATTCACACATGGTGGCCCGATGATGCACAACCGTCCCTGATTCGAACTTTTGACGGCCGTACATCAGAATACGACATGATTTGGAACGTGGCTGGATTGCATAAAATGCGACTTGAAATCACGGATTCTGAAGGAGCATCGAGTGGTATTGAAGAGCGGTGGGTTAGCGTTGCAAATGTTCCTCCATCCATTACCCCGCTCAATCAGATTCTACCAATTGCTGAAGGCCAAAGCATCAGCGTTTCTGGTAGCGCCTCGGATTCACCATCCGACGAAGAAGGCCTGATCAGATGTTGGGATGTTGACCCGAGTATGGATTCAAATGACATTGGAAGTGCTGATGATGATTGTGATGTCATTGGCGACAATCTTACGATTTCCTGGAATCGAAGTGGAACACACAAATTGGTCTACCACGTTACCGATAACGACGGGGCACATGCCAGTGAAGTTCTAACCGTCGTCGTATTGAATACGCCCCCGTTGATTCGTACTGCAACCATTGCTTGTGTTGCCTATGAACCATGCACGCTTGATGCACAATCAACTATTGATGCACTCAACGATTTGGAAGGGTTAACCGTTGTATGGGACGTCGACACCGAACAAGACAGTAACGAAGATGGAATTCCTGACAATGACGCAGATATTATCGGAAAGACGGTGACTTACACGTTCCGTAGTGCAGGTACTCAAACAATCAAGGTCATCGCATGGGATGAAGACCCTCAGCGCCCTGGAACAAAAGTCATCACCTTTGCAGTTGCACCTGCGGACCGTACCGCATTGGAGAATATAGGCGCATCTTTGGTTGGTGAAGAAGCAAACCCACTCATGCAGGGAGGTTTGCTGGTCCTTCTCCTGGGAGTACTCCTCATGTTCTCTCGCCGTAAATCAAAAACTGTGGACGAAGATATGTGGGGCGATATTTCTCAGGGTTTGATGGTTGAAAACAGCGAATCTAGAGAAGAGGCACTCGCTCAAAAACGCCCTAATTCACCGCCACCAGAATACCTGTTCCAAGTCGCCCTTGAGAATGCTCCGGAGACAATAGGTCAGGCTACGACCGAAGGTGGTGCAAATGGACCCCCAATTCCCGAAACCGGGCTACCGGAAGGATGGACATTGGAACAATGGTCCTATTACGGACAGCAATGGTTGGAATCACAGGTTGACAATTCCTAAGTATAAGCAAGAAGACAATTAGGCATGGCGAACCGTCTTCCTGCATTACTGGTTTTGTTTCTTCTAGCATTTTCGTCATTGACGCATGTTGTCACACAAGAGCAGAAGGTGCTTGAGAATTCAGACAACATCTATGCATCTTCGGGTGCAGGAACTTCAACAGATGTGCCGAGTTGGAGGATTGGCGACAAGTGGACCTATGAGACTCAATTTGATGTCGCTCAGTTGCTGGCACAAGCAAATGTATCTGCAAGTCTCAACACACTTACAGGCGATACCGTTTACGAGATCGAAGACATTTTCTTTATCACTCTTAACGGGGTTCAAACATTGGCATACAAAATGAAACTTGATGGAGAATTCTCATCAGGAAACAGTGGGGCTACACTTGAAGGTGTGAGCGGCCGACTAACCATCGACTACACTGGCGAAGACATTGTCCGAGTTCGTGACCTTGCAGTCATCAATTCAGAGTTCGAACTTGACGTTGATTTTGCGCCGTTCAATCTTGGATTCTTGTCACAAAAACTTGCAACAATCTCATTTGACACCTATTATGACCCTCCAAAGGAAAAGTATGATTTCCCTATGAGAACAGGGGATCAGTGGTACATGCCGTTCATGTCTGGAACAAGCGTGAGTGGAACCTCCGATTATTTTGATCCGAGTGAATTCGACTCCAACGGTGCTGAAAACACTTCGTGGCAAGTTACCAAAGACGGTATTCCAACCGAGGACGGTCTCAACATCAAATACGAGGGATGTGATGATTCATACAAAGTCAATGAATGGAACGCCACCGGAGTAAATGCTGGATTCAATTGGTACTGTCCAGCAGTTCGATTCAACTCCTGGATTCGAATTTCAAATGCTGCTGGATTTACAATCGACTGGTTGTTGAAGGATTACGAACCTTACGATTCATTTGGCGTTGACAAACGTAAGAACCCCGGCGCCCGGAACATTGAGATTGAAGTGGATACGCAATTCATTGCTACATTACCAGATTCGATGTCGAAAATTAATGCCGCATATTCTGCCGCACCAAATGGTATTCCAGAAGTCAACAAGAACCTCCAACTCCGATACGAAATGGCTGGAACCTTGCTGAACCCCACGACGAATAGTTCTGGTCAAATCGAAGAATCCATCAATGTTTCAAACGTTACGGATGATACCATTGCAAGTGATGATTATAGCAGCAATGGCGTTATTGTTTGGGATCCTGTTCAGGAAATTATCGGCGTTACATCTCTTGTTATCGATTTATCGGTCGTAGGAATCGATTTAGTGGCTCAGGAGGAATCGATCATCGTCACTCGTACGAGAGATGGGGAAGTAACTACACTCTCAAAGTCAATTGGTTACAACGCATTACCTGGAGATCAACTCAGTTTCTCTTTACCTGCGCAGAACCGAGGCATCTTTACCTCGCCTTCGACTGAAATGGAAGTCGTGATTCCAGGTGGAGAAGCAATTCGTCAAGCAGTCCCATCCATCGAAGCCTATAGCGAACAACGAATCCTCGTTGATTGGATTGTACCAGAAGGAGCAACAATTGGCAACCAAACCCTGACCTTCACAGTTGACCCCGATATGAACGTGACTGCCGATGCAAATCGGAGCAACAACGATGCAAGCATTGGTATCTTTATCGGTCGAGCACCGACTGCTCTTATGGAAGTTAGCGATGGAAAATACACCTTTGAGAACGTCACCATCAACGCAAGTGGAAGTTACGATGAAGACGGTGGAAATATTGATTGTATCTTTGAAATTGAAACCCGTGTGGGCCTTATCGACGTCATAGAAGCACCAAATTGCATTACACATTGGAACTGGTCCAACAGCGGCTCTTGGTCGGTCAAGGTTAGCGTCGTTGATGAGGAATTGGATGTTGATGAACTTGAATTGAATGTCGTAATCCTCAACCGTGCACCTCTATTCAACCTCACCCACGATTCATCGGTTCCAGTTGAGCAAAGCATTACCATCAGTGCAGTGGACATTCAAGACATTGACACTTCGTCACCCTCTGGACAACAAGTTTCGATTTCTTGGCCTGGCTTGGAATGTTCCGAAGGATTGACTCAGCCAACCTGTTCGTTCATTCCTGCATATGAAGGACTCATGAACATCACAGCAATTGCTACCGATGATGATGGTGCAACAACGACCGTAACCAGCTCATTGGACGTTCTGAATATTGCACCCACAATCGGATTCCCCGAATTGTGGACCGGTGGTGAGCAATTGCTGCAGGATGCAAACGGAACGTGGCATCTTGACGAGGATGAAATCGCATTGCTTCGTGTTGTAGCCGACGATACGAGTAACGACCAAGGTACACTGATCGTAGAATGGCTTCCTTCCATTGCAGATGAAAATTGGACCGTTACCAGCGTGGGTATTTCCTCTTCTGAAGCCGTGTCATGGAACACGTCCGGGATCCACAACTTGCAGGTTCGCGCCTTTGACAGCGATGGAGCAACGTCTTCAATACAATCCGGTGAAGTCTTGATTCACAATGTCGCTCCGACCGTAACCGGACTCCCAGGTAACACTCCTGTGTTTGAAGAGGACAACTTGACTCTTGAAGTGATTCCAAACGACACCGCATCCGACATGGACACATTGGTCATTTGTTGGGATTTTGACGCCACGATAGATTCAGATAACGATGGAACCATGAACAACGATTGTGAACTCAATGGGACTTCAATTTCAAAATCATGGTCAACATCCGGCGTTCGTTGGTTAACCGTTACTGTTACAGACGATGATGGTGCATCTGCAACGCAGTCGATGAATGTCAGTGTGCTCAACCTACCTCCAACAGCAATCATCACACCCAACTCCGAACTTGATGGGCTCATGGAAGGCGATAACCTCACGTTGGATGCAACGCAGTCTGTTGAGACATCAGGTGATAAAACAACCATGATTTACCAGTGGGACGCATCTTGGTTGGATACAGACCTCGACGGTACCAAAGTAGGAGATGTGGACCATCAAGGAGGAGCATGGACCATCGAAGACCTTCCTGCCGGGTCATGGACCATCGTACTCACAGTAACCGACGACGATGGAGAATTCTCACAAACAGAACTTTTGGTTGTTGTCGCTCAAGCGCCATCTGAAGGTATTTTCGAAAGCATATCAGCAACCGTTGGGACAACCATGACCTATGTGATTTTCATCTTGGGAATTGTCATTACAGGATTGGTAGCCTTCTTATTGTTCACGAGGAAACGCCCAAGCGACGACTTCAAGGGATTCTCAGCCTTTGACCAGCCCATTGAAGCGGCACCCATCGCAGCTGCACCTGAACCCGAAGCATCTCCACAGCCTACCTCATATGCACCGCAACCTGCTGCCGTTCCAGAACCCGCCTACCAAGCACCTGAAGCAGTCAACACAGGACCCCCAATTCCAGCAACTGGACTACCCGAGGGTTGGACGATGGAACAGTGGAATTACTACGGAGAACAGTGGTTGGCGGCAAATTCTGCACCTGCACCCGTGCAACAACCCATAGTTTCTAACCCTGAACCCTTACCTGCCTCAACAGAGTTACAATCGCTATTAGACGATCTTGACTTTTGAGGCAGATTCACATGGCAAATCTTTGGCAGTTCTTTGGTTTACCTGACCCAGAAGGAAACAACAATCGCGAGGCTCAAAGCGGAACAACCGCCCCACAGATTCCACCTTTAGTCTCGGCCCCGATAGAGCAAACGACACTCATTACCTCCGAACCCGCACCTGTTTTGGCAAAAGATAGGATGGGATCCGAACCTAAGATTGAGAGACTGGAGCCTCCCCTAAACTGGACCGGCCCAATGACTCCCGACGGTGAACCCTTCCACGACCTCGGGGTTCAAACTGGCCGGCCTCAGGCACTCCCACAAAAGGCACTTCGGTACGTAGCACCCGACAGCATGAAGCGAATTCACACCCAACAAATCCTCAAACGCGTGCTCCAAGGCGATACCGTCATTGTGGACCTACGGCCTTTGGTCCACATGGAAAGCCATCAAATGGCTTGCCGCAGAGAATTAAAGCACATGGGTGATGAAGCAGGAGTGAACATATTTTCCTTGGACCAAGAGGATAAGCTACTGATGATCCCAGGAATTGAAGTCGTGGTGGATATGGACAAACACGAACTTGGGCTTACGCCTCTGATGTGATTTATGCAACGCTAGACAATTGCTCAAGAAGTTCCATTGCAGATTGAGCAATGCCCAGTACAACCGACTCGCTTCCATCAACCAAGCGGGCATGCTCTCCCATTGCTCCGTGTAAGTCATAACCGCCGGCTTTACCAACCCATGATTTTGATAGAACTAAATCCACCAGTACTGCATCCTTGAATGCAGGAAATTCAACAACGGCCACTTCGCAGAAAAAATTCCACTTCCCCATGAAATAAATCCCCGTAGCACTCCAAACTTGGTGTCGGCGACCGGAAAGTCGGTGGAGCATCATGGCAGCCTCAACATCATCAAACGGTTTTCCCATGCTCACTGAATGGTCATCCGGATCACTGACCATTGTATCGGAAACAATGACGACATCAAACTCAGACGCCTCAACAACTGAAGCAGCCTTGCGTTTGCAAATTGTCAACACTTGATGGTCAACGGTTCCGGACGGTGGAGATTCATCAACACCCTCCATACCTGCATGGTGAAGATGTGGAAAAATAGGTTCCAACATCACCTTTCTTCGTTCGGAATTGGAAGCCAACCAGACCTTCACAAACAGTCCAAACGGTTGGGCATCATGGAGATTGCGATTCATCCGAAACAAGGGTGAGGTTGAAGAATTGGAAGGTGCAGGCAGGGCTGAGTGAGCCCCATGACTCCAGTTGAACGAATCCCTACTCACATCGAAGGTCTGGACGAAAAAATGCAAGGTGGCATCCCGCAAGGACACATCTGCATCGTTGCCGGAGCATCCGGTGCAATGAAATCCAGCCTTACGTTTTCGATGCTTTACAACGCCGTTCTTTACGGAGAAACAAGCGGTATTTATGTCACCCTTGAACAAGGAAAGGAATCCCTTCGCTCTCACATGGCCAATATGGGAATGAATGTTGATGACCCACGGGTCAGAAACAGAATCGCCATTATTGACCTAGCAGACCTTCGTGTTCAATTGGACGAACAAGGAATGAGCAATCGGGTTGATTGGATGGGCCAACTCATCAAACAACTGACCTCTTACCGTCAGTCAATTGGATTCGAACTTCTCGTATTTGACTCACTGGGTGCCTTTTTCACGTTGACAAAAATGGAAAATCCACGCGATGAAATATTCCGCCTCTTTGAAGCAACACGACGCCTTGGACTCACCTCATTCTTCATCTGCGAGATGACAGGAGAAGACCACAAGCAATTTGGTGAATACGGCGTTGAAGATTATCTCTCGGACGGTGTTGTCCATCTTGTCATGGAGCGCCACGGAGATGATGTGATGCGTAAAATTGGTGTTGTTAAAATGCGCCATACAAACCATTTGTTGGGTTATAAGCCGTTTAACTGGAAAGAAGATGAACAACGGTTCACCATTCTGTGAAACTCACTCAACGGTAACGGACTTGGCTAAATTCCGTGGACGGTCAACGTCTTTGTCAAGCCGTACTGCTGTTCTGTAAGCGATCAGTTGTAACGGGAGCACGGTAAGCAACGGTGTAAGCCACGGATGAATTTTTGGAACAGGTATCGAAATATCCCCTTCCTCTGCGATGGCGTCACCTTTCTCATGAATGAGAATTATTTTTGCACCTCTGGCCTTACATTCATGAATCGCTGACAGGGTCTTTTCCTTCAGATGGTCGCTTGGAGCGACAACCACGACAGGGCTTCCGTCTTCAAGAAGGGCCATGGGGCCATGCTTCATTTCACCTGCAGGGTAAGCGAGACAGGGGATGTAAGCAAGTTCCATCAACTTAAGAGCACCTTCCTTAGCGACAG
>CAXAHZ010000060.1:0-8161 GCA_963968875.1 uncultured euryarchaeote | reverse complement strand
CGAAACGATGTTGAACTGATTGTCAAAGATATTCTTGAGGGAATCGGCTCCTACCAAGTCCCAGTACCACAAGGTTACCTCGGTTATTCGTACTACTGCGTGGTTACCGTTGACGAAAACGGAGTCATCAATACCGCTACGGATTCGAACTCATGCACCAACTCCATTGAAGAAAATGCCTTCTTCAGCTGGGTTGCGGAACCCACGAATGTCAAAGCAGAATTCATGGGAGAGCGGACAACCCGAGTCACTTGGAACGACCAAATGGGGGTTGAGGGAGAAATCTATCACATCTGGCACGGTACATATCGGGTTTCAGGCTCGCAATTTGTAGAGAATCAATCGTTGACATGGCTTGGTACAGTTTCAGATGGGGTCGGTTCGTTTGATGTGACTGTCCCCGATGATGAATTCAGAACCAATCAGTTCTACTTCGTCACTTCGGAAGCTCTCTATGGGAACGTAAACGGCACCTACCATTACACTCAACTGGTTCAGAATTACGACCAGGTCTTGTTTGAAGACACTCGCGCCCCAAACCCACCTCGTATCAAGCAGGCGTATACCATCGGAGCCGAGAATTTGGTTAGCCTGGAATGGTTTAACGAAGATGAACTCAACGAGTCCTACGCTATCTGGAGACACTATGGCGAACCCTTTGGGGTTGATGAAAATGACATTTCAGACATTCAAGGTGATGGCTGGGAATCCGTTCTTGATGACATTGAAACCAATGAATTTAGCACTGAAACCCTCGTACGTCAATTCCTCATCCCAAGCAATGTTGACCGTGACGTATGGTATGCGATCACCATCACCGACGAATGGGGCAATTTCAACAGTGAAATCTTTGCAGGATTTGGCGGAAACGCATTCAAAGTGTCCGAAGATACCCTTCTGCCCAACGCTACTCTTTCCATTGTTGATAGCGACGGTGCTGCATACGAAAGCACTACACTGGTTGCAGGACAATACACGCTCCGCTTGCAAGTCAATGAGGACTTGAGCGCGACCCCCTCCATCAACATCACCACAGTTTCTGGTGGTCAGCTTACTGACTTTGATGAGCCCCTGACCATTCTAAACAACAACGCAAACAACCCCGAAGTTGGGCCTTTGTATTCATTTGACTTCTCTGTATTATCCAATACAGACGCAGGCGCAATGGTCATCAAGGTCACCATGAAGGACGAATCGGAAAACGAAGTAAATCAATACTGGAATCAACTTTCCATCGACGCACAAGTGCCTGCCATCACCATTTTTGCCCCTTCTTCTGGTAGTGATGGCTCAAAGTATCTTTATGGAAACCGAATCAATGTCCTGGCTGGAGTTGATGACGACGTTGTCCTTACATCGTTCCAATATCGGTTCACCTATCACTTCGGTGGAGTCACGGGAAGCCCAGTCTCTACGCCATGGGCTGATCTAACAGGCATTACCGATCTAAACGGCGACAACAGTTCACTCACAGCAGATATGGAAGTCAATACGGGTAACTTTGAGGCAGGATATCACTCTCTGGGGGTTAGAGCAACCGACGGCGCTGGAAACACCATCCAAGAGACCGTTGAGTTCACGGTTGACTTCTGCCGGAATAGTTTGAATGGAATAACTTATTGCACCCATGAAGAGGCGCTCAAGGCCGAACCTGAACCGGAGGTCATCAAACCAACATTCACCGACCCTCCCTATGTTGTGGTTTGGATTATCGCCGTGATCAACATCCTAGCAATCCTCGTTTCTCTGATTGTGATACGAACCGGTATGTCGGGTCCAAAGAAGAAGAAATCCCGAGACGATGAAGGAGACGACGATTGGATGCAAGAATTCATCGGTACATCTCAAGACCTCGATATGGATTCAGTTACCAACACTCAAGGAAAAGGTGAATCCGAGCCGGAAACCGAAGAAAAGCAAGTCGTCGAGGAAGATGACCCATTCGCTATCAACATCGTTCAACGAAAGGAACGTCGCCGTAAGAAAAAGCCTGAACAAGAAGATGACGACGATGACGACGACGATGAGGAAGAAGACGACGATGACGACGACGATGACGATGACGATAAGCCCAAGAAGGCAGTTCGTCGGTCGGTCGGTCGTAGGGCTGCACCACGCAAGGCTCCCGTCAAGCGTCGTGCGGTCAAGAAATCCGATGACTGAATTCCGAACAACATTGAACCGGTCTGATATTGAGGTAAGAGCATGTCCGAAACCCCTGAATCCATTGTCAATGAATTAGAAGAGAACATCCATGAGATTGCCGATGGAGTTGAAGTACAATTCAAGCGGCTTGTTGATGTATTCAATCCGATGAACAACAAACTGAATTGGCTTCTCCTCGCTCTCCCCCTTACACTGTATTTTAATGCGGTCCACTCACTGCAAATGGCGTTTGTTTTCTCCATGATCGCCATTGCTCCATTGGCATTTCTCATGGGTAAAGCGACTGAAGAAATCGCTCTACGTACCGGCGAGGCAGTCGGTGGCTTACTGAACGCAACCTTTGGTAATGCGGTGGAAATGATCATTGCTGGAATGGCGCTTTATGCGGCATCACAGAACGATGCCATTCTTGATACAATGGTCACTGTAACCCAAGCATCACTGATTGGTTCAATCCTCGGAAACCTATTGCTTGTTCTCGGCCTTGCAATGCTTTACGGCGGAATTAAGCACAATGAGCAGCATTTTTCAAATCAAAGTGGACAGATGAATGGGGCCTTACTTGTCTTGGCCGTCGTCGCTCTCATCGTCCCAAGTGCTTTTCACTACAACGGAGGCTCTTCAGATGCGGTGATGTATCTCTCGTATGCTACTGCACTGGTCTTGTTGTTCATCTACGGCTGCTCGTTGTTGTTCCAGCTCAAAACCCACGTTGATGATTTCTCATCGGGAGGCCACGGTCATCACGAAGAACCTGAAATAAGCATCAAAGATGCCTGGATACTTCTCATTGGTGCGACGATTCTCGTCGGTTGGATGGCCCACATACTCGTACACAGTCTGGAAACGACGGTTGAGAAGTGGCATCTACCTGAATTGTTCATCGGGGTTATACTCGTTCCGTTCTTCGGTAATGCTGCAGAACATTTCACCGCAGTATTGGTTGCAGGAAAAGACAAGATGGACCTTTCAATTGCGATTGCAATTGGAAGCAGTGTCCAAATTGCGCTTTTTGTCGCCCCGGTCATGGTTCTTTGGGGCTGGTTTCTCGGCGTTCCTCTTCCACTTGAATTTGGACTTCTCGAAACGGTCGCTGCCTTTGGCTCAGTTTTCATAACCATCTCAATTCTTGCTGATGGGAAAACCAACTGGTTGGAAGGTGTACTGGCGCTGGCGTGCTATATCATTCTCGCGATGGCCTTCTTCTTTGCATGATGCGGTGAGGCCATGAATCGTCAAGAACGCATTGGATATTCTATGGTTGGGGCAGCTTTGCTCTTGATTCTTGCCGGGACAGTGGGCGTTACGATGGATGGAACAACCAGCGTTGACGTTGTGACTACGGGCGGGAAGACCGTATTTGGAAACGAAGCCCTTCCGGAGCATTCACTCGGGGCTATTATCGCTGCTGATTTAACACTGAATTGGGACCGTGAGGACATTTATGTCGTCATCGTTGAAGAAGATGAAAAGTCCAGATGTGAGTCATCCGGTGTATTGGGCGGATTTGAATCCGGTACAAGTTGTACCGCTGATGACCCTGATGTTATCGCAGGGAGTGCAGATGGAAGTGAGGGCTTGACGTGGACGGTCGCTTCTGGAATTCATTACGCAGGATTGGGGACGGTCCCAGGGGCTCCATCAATATCCGAATCAGAAGTTGTCCTTGATTACGAGGTCAATCTGCATGCTTCATTTGGCCTGTATTTCCTCTTCTTCCTACTCGGGATTGCAGGTTTTGCATACACTCGGATGAGTTGATTACTCAACGCCCTCATAGTAGGTTGCCACGGCACCGTCTATTTCGTCAAGAATTGCGCTTTCATCCAGCGTTTGTGTCGTTCCATTTTTCCTGACGGCTTGACCGTTGACCCAAAGGTCAAGACACGCTGCTCCATTGAAGATAAGATTGGCCAAATGTCGGTTGTCTGAGCGACCCCTTGGTCGCATGCGTACGTCGTTAAGATCCCAAACCGCCCAATCTTTACTTCCTTTTGTAGCGAGGTCCATGGCGTCCACTGCGGGGAGTAACGTTGCATCCCAATGGTCGTGCCGTTGAACGAGCGAAGCGAGGCGTGCTTCACCTTGCATATTGAGCCCATTTCCGGACGAAGCAGCCCCGTCAGTTCCAAGTCTTACATCGACGCCGGCATCCATGTAAGCAGGAAGCGAAAGGGTGCCTCCGCAGGCGAGTTTCATGTTGGACGAAGGGCAATGAACCGCTGTGGCTGCGTGTTGCTTGAGCAGTCGGATCTCGTTTTTCTTGACCCAAGATGCATGAGCACAAACGGTGCCTGGCTGGAAGAAGTCAATGCTGTCCAAATATTCCACAGGGTAGAGGCCTGTGCTTTCGTGGCAATCAGCGATTTCCTTTCTGGTTTCGCTCACGTGAATGTGAAGGCGAGAAGAGCGTTTTTCAGCCAGTTCGGACGCACGACGCAACGTATCTTCACTGCACAAATAAACCGAATGGGTTGCGATGGCATATTGTACTAAATCCGCTTCATTGTTTGTTGCCAAAAGACCGTCCAATTCACTCAGTGCTGAGGCAGCATCGTCGTGACTTGGTAATGCAGCGTCACTGACAGGGCCTCCGATGAGGCCACGAATGCCCGCTTCGGAGAGCACCTTTCCTGTTACGGCAGGGAAGAAATACATGTCAGCAGCAAACGTGCTTCCGGTACGAATCATTTCGGCAGCAGCGCACCGTGAACCCATTTTGACATAATCCGGCGTTATGCGAGCTTCGGTTGGAAAGATGGCTTCATTGAGCCAACGGTGCAGTGGATAACCATCGCTGAAATCTCTGGCATTGAGTTGCATGGCAAGATGAGTGTGCCAGTTCTGGAAACTGCGTGTGATCAAGCGCTGAGAGCCGTCAATATCGTCCACGACATCTTCATCTCCGTTGGATGCAGACCACGTTCCGTCTTGATGAAGCAAGACGTCTCCAGCGACCTTTTTTCCACCGTGGTCGTACAATACCGTATTCCGGTATCGAACGGTGGTTGCATCATCGGTCATGCCCTTCCCTCGGAGTCATGCTTCAAGAACGCTAGTGTTCTCACCGAGCCCCTTATGATTGATTGGCTCGGCCGTAAAATCGCCGCCACTGTGGCTTAGCTGGTAGAGCATCTGATTCGTAATCAGAAGGTCGGGAGTTCGAATCTCCCCAGTGGCTCCTCAAACGTTGTCAACCGTGGTTGTAATGTCCATTGAAAAGGCCAGAGCGCTTTCCTCTAAAGCTACCACTCCAGGCAGTTGGCGCCCTGCGATGTAATCCAAACATGCCCCTCCTCCGGTGGAAACATGTCCCATTTTGTGAGCGATGCCTCGCTTTGCAACCAGTGTGGCAGTATGGCCTCCGCCCATCACGGTATATCCCGTAGATTCAGCACATGCGTTCAGCATCTCAACGGTTCCCAGTGCAAAATCAGTGATTTCAAAGACACCTGCAGGCCCATTGAGCACAATGGTTCCTGCCCGCTTAATGGCTGCTGAAAGATATCGTATGGATTGAATTCCGAGGTCAAACAATGGGGCTTCAATAGGGAGTTCACTGACTTGGAAGTCAACTCGATTTCCTTCAATGTTCGCTGCTACGTCAACCGGAAGGTGGATTTTTGCTCCGTAATCGTTCATGAGGATTCGGGCCTTGGCGACGGTTGACTTCCAGTTGTCGCCCAACTCGTTTTTCAAGAAATCCCGATTGATGTCTCCGATATCGATTCCGGCCAAGTCAAGCAAAAGGTTAGCAACGCCACCTGTAGGCCATAATTCATCGGCGGCACCTCCCCGAAGCATGTTGTCAGCAACTTGAATGGAATCGTCAACCTTTACACCGCCCAATACGGCTAAACACGGGCGCACTGGTGTTTCCAGCGCCATGTCTAATTTCCTGATTTCATTGCCCATCAATTCACCTGCAACACAAGGAATGAGTTTTGAAAAGCCTACAATTGAAGGGGTTGAACGGTGGGCGCATGCAAAAGCATCGTTGACGTAAAGGTCAGCAACACTGGCTAACTTTTGGACCATTTGTGTCTCTGCAGAAGCGGCAGGGTCGTTTTTGACCGATTGTTCTTCTTCGTCCATTCGGACGTTGTCGAGCATCAAAAGTTGACCGTCTTTCATGGCTTCAATCGCCTTCATGGCTTTATCTCCATGAATGTCATTGACCCATTTAACAGGGCGCCCGAGAAGACGGCCCAATTCACGAGCATGTCCGAGGGTACTGGTAAAATCGTTCTTACCGGGTCGAGATTGATGTGCAAGAAGGATGACCTTTGCCTTCACCAAGCGTTGGATAGTCGGTAAAATCGCCCGTATTCTTGTGTCATCAAGGAAGGACTTGGTTGCCGGGTCAAGTGGGCTATTGATATCCACGCGCAACAAAACGGTCTTCCCGTCTACGTTGACATCGTCCAAGGTCAGGACATTCGCCATTGGTTGTCCCAAGGCTCTTCGGTTTTTCATCCCTCCCGTTAGAATAAGGAAATATTTGCAAGCTGTTTTCTCGTTATCATGCCTCAATAGAGGTCTTAGATATGTATCTCAATCATCTGACCCAATGAATCGCGGCTTTACAACCGATGCGGACGGACATCCGTGGCTTTTTCCGCATTTGAGTAGTAGGGAATCATCAAACTCCCAAGGATTGCCGTGGAGTAATGCAACACTGTAGTCAAGACATATGCATCACCGGTTGGAAGGTTTCGACCGGTTATTGGAAGTGTCATAAACGTCGCCATTGTAAGAGCAAGAAGTGTGAAGATGATCCGAGATTGTTCACTCCATCGTTCCTCAATCTTCGTCCAAGCCACTGTACCCATCAATCCTGGAACGATTCCTCCACCGATGATGGTAGCAATTGCAAATACAGGAATGGGTATTTCACCTCCAAACCGGCTAGCGGGAGTGGTGTCGTAACCAACAACCATCATGACCCCCAAAACCAAGAGATTGAGGCCCCCCATGGCTCCGGCCGCTTTCATTCCAGAGCGGGCGTGTTTCTTCCAGTCCATATTACTGCCAAGGTAGTCTTGGTGATAAACAAGGTAGTTGGAACCATCGCTAAGTCTCGGCAGTGTACTTGGGGACTGAACACCCACTGCAAACCCTTCCTATTCGCATATAATTGCTGAGGATAATGGGATGAACCCTTTTCATTCTGATAAGAATTACATATTTTCAAAGTATAGGTAAATTATCGAACAACTTGCTACTATCGATATTAATGCTCCTTCCAGTAATGGTTTGTTCTCTGTCAACCAAGCATAAATAGCGAGACTTGGTGTGTATATTATACAAATGAGTAAACTAATCAAATAGTAACCCAATACATCAAATCCTTGTGGATCGCCAACGGTTACCGTTATCCAGAAAGTGAGAAAGAAAATCAGAATTGGAGAAAATATACCAAACAAAAGCGATAAAAATATGACTTTCGAGTCATTAAGATCGAGCCCACGATCCCATGCGAAATCTTTGTTGCAATAAGGACATTCAAACGATCCCGATCCCCCGTCTTCTAATTCAACATCTTCTCCACAATGGGGACATTGAATTACGACCATGGCAGAACCAGAGATTGCATTGGGATAAGGTTTGAGCAGTTTTCCAATTCAAAGGGTATCCCTTCGTACACCCACCCATAACAACGGTAGCGAAAGACTCGGCCCACGGCAAGCCCTTCCGATTGGAATTTTGACACAATGGGTGTTTAGGGGAGACCCAAGCGCTCACTGCATAAACCATTGATTCATACTCAGATTTCGAACTAGATGTATTAACTAGTAAAGCAACATTGTTCCGAATATGGACAAAATGTTGTCGGACCCATATTGATAAATAGAAATTATTCGTGGGAACCGCATGAATGTTTTTCCTAAATTGGCTCTTGGAGGAGGAATAGCAATGCTAATTTTAGCAAGTATTGGAATTGGCATTGGCATAGGTGAACTTGACGAACTGAGTAAGAAAACCTCTGAGTATA
>CAXAHZ010000059.1:0-8201 GCA_963968875.1 uncultured euryarchaeote | reverse complement strand
GACTTGGAAATAGAGTTTGAAGTCCTCAAAGCAGCTCTAAAGCGTCTAAAGAAAGAGGACGGTTCTGAGGAACTCGTTCTCGAAGAACTTGACATTGAAAACGCTACAAATAACTCGACCATGCAAAAGTTTTGAGTTACCTTATTGCAAGTTCTGTCTCTCGGTTTGACCACATCGCCAGCCAATGCTCAAGATTGGATTCAATACCCGGGGGTTGGATTCTACATCCGCAGGCATTTGCATGCCCTCCTCCTGTCGGGTCAAGTGCGGTTGCTAAACGAGAAAGGTCAAATCGTCCTTGTCCATTTTTGAGAAACGAATTGGCGTAGAAACTTGCCGATAGGGCTGGCCGCTCTGGAGTCTCAAGAGACCCATCTTCAAAGCCGTGAACGATGCAACAGGCGTCAACTGCATCACCCGCCCATGCAGTGACGAGATAGCCATTGATTCGTAGAGGCGTTTCATCAAGTCGGCATATCGCCAAGCGGTCGTGGATTTCTGTATGCTTCGCAATATGTTCTTCCGCTGTCTTTCGTTCTTGTTGTACGCGAAGGAGGTGGGGTTGAACGATTGGGTGAACGAGAAGTTCGTCAAGCCGCATACCTCCACTGAGTAATTGAACCACTTGCTGCATGTATTCTGTCTCACGTGGCGTACATGTGCGAGAAAATTGGATCACCGGTCCGTCTTCGATAAATTCTTCTTTTGTTATCCCACCAGAGTCAAGAGCATCCACAATGGGCATCATTTCTGAAAGATGATCCATGTCAACAACCTCTCGAAGCAGGTCGTAAGCCAACCTCGCTGCAGAAGGCGTAGCCTCCCAGTGACTCGTACCGCCCTCATTGTTGAAGATCTCAGATTCACCCTCAGTTGGCCGATTGGTGAGGTGGTGGTCAACGTACCATCCGCAATTTGGATGGAATGGCAAATCCACGAGGACGGTCCGCCGGTCGATTATCCCATCGATTTGGCCGGAACGAATGGCCGCTGCGTGCGAAAAGACAACTTCAGCATCAGGGCGAAAGGCCTTCAGCACTGCGGCTCCGCACAAGCCATCAAGGTCAGAATCGGCCACAATTCGTTCAAAGTAGGGAACTTCACTCGCCCTCAGAGGTTGAACGGACATGGCTTACCCTCAACTGCCCCATTCATGAATTTTAGGCGTGGCTCTTCCGCTATGACCATGAACAGGAACCTATTGAGATTGATTATGGAGACCTCATGCGGCGTAGTTCTTGTGAACTATGGGACAGTATTGCTCTTGCAGTATCCACAGGGGCATTGGGACCTGCCCAAAGGCCATGTTGAGGATAATGACGATAACCGGCATGCAACGATGCTGCGAGAACTGCATGAAGAAACAGGAATCTCCAATGTCAACTTGTTGCCTGGATTTGAGGAGCGAACTGAATATTCATTCCGACATAAAGGGAAGCGGAAGCAGAAACAAGTCTACTGGTACATTGCCGAAACCGAAGAAATGACTGTTTCTCTTTCCCACGAGCACCGGGGTTACCTTTGGTTGGATTGGGCCCAAGCGTTGGAAACCATCACGCATGAGGAAACTCGTAGCGTCGTGCGTCAAGCACAGATATTCTACCGTTCAAACAGCAACCAGTGATTAGAGTTCTGAAAAATCATCATCGTTTGAACGCATTTTATTCACGCGTTCGGCCACTCCTTTCTCCGACGATCGTTTTCCAAGAGGCAGCCAGAGGGTTTCATCCTCCCCTAGCATTTCACTCACCCAACGGCCCATAACAAAGAGCCAATCAGAAAGCCGATTGATGTAAACCAGAGCCGTTGGACGAATGGCTTTTTTACCTTCATGTTCCAACAGGTAAACCATTGAACGTTCGAGACGACGGGCTACACATCTTCCAACATGCATTGTTGCGACTGGGGCACTGCCCGTGGGTAGAATGAAACTCGTAAGAGGTGCCAAATCTTCCAACCATGCATCCATTTCTTTGACAAGTAAATCCGATTGTTCTTTACCGATGAGCGTCATGTATTCTGGCAGGTCTTCAGGGGGGCATGCAAGTTCTGCACCAAGATCAAACAATTCGTGTTGAAGACGGCCGAGTGCTTCTACAACAACGAGTTCAACCCGTTGAGCATTTGTGCGGTCACCGCCATCGTCGTGACTCGGCATTCGCTTGACTTCCATGAGCACACAACCAAGTATGCTGTTGAGTTCATCGCAAGTCCCTACTGTCTCAAAACGGGGGTCGGATTTCATTCTTCGTGAGCCATCGACAAGAGATGTTTGGCCCTCGTCGCCGCCGCCTGTATATACTCGTGTAATGCGAACCATGGGTCTGCCTCAGCCAGTGGGATGTCACGCTTCTATGAGGGCTTTACGGGAAGGGAATCCCTCTTCCATGCGGTAATACCACTCAATGTCTGTTTCCCCCATTGCCCAAGAGAACAGGGCCATACGACAGTCAACCACTCCGTACCATTCCAACCGGCCGGGATCCATACAAACAATCCGGGCACCAAGATGCTCAAGTCGGGCAACGTTACCTTGCCATTGACCAACCAAGCTTCCAAGTTGTTCCGCAACTTCCATGACGTGAGGGTGGTGCATTGGGAGTTGGTCAAGGAGAACCTCCAATTCATCGGTTAGATCGTGGGCTTCATCACTCATTGCTTGCAAGACCATGAGGACATTACTGGCCTCTTTGAGTGAAGTTCGGGCCTCTTCAATGGTTAGGATTTTTGCATCTGCTGGGAGCGGATAAGGTAATTCCTCTCCTGGCTCCAGCGCATCCAACTCCATTGGAAGTCCTGTAAACATCGGTTCGTCTTGGTGTATACTCACGGGTGTTCCTTAATTTGACGCCCTTTAGATTCATCGG
This sequence comes from uncultured euryarchaeote, assembly GCA_963968875.1. Taxonomy (GTDB): domain Archaea; phylum Thermoplasmatota; class Poseidoniia; order Poseidoniales; family Poseidoniaceae; genus Poseidonia. The sequence goes on along the minus strand of CAXAHZ010000059.1, from coordinate 5,334 downwards.
AGAGTTCCGATGCAGGAATGCCGTTTTTTGGCAGGAATCAAGTATCCGCCATCACTGACTTGCGGCAGATATTCGTTGCATGGGCGACGGTGTTTGGCGGGATTTGTAAAATCGATATCCGCCGACAGCGAAGAGACCGACCCATATGATCAATTCCAACACGAGTACGAAATAATACACTGGTCCGAGTGTCTTGAGCAGGGCGGTGGCATCGTAAGGCAATCCGTATATCGCTAAATATGCCGTTTGGGAGAGGAGACTGGAAGAAAACCAAACCAATACTGCAAACCAAAGAATAGTGCCAAGTGGCCAGTCTCCATTGGGTCTCATCTGCTCTTCCATGATATTAAATCAACTTTGAAGGATATAAGTCCTCGTTTCCTTTGAGCCTTGTTTGGATGGAAAGCGGAAATGAATCTCCTATTCCGAGTCATCCAAACCACTTGGGAACAATTCTTCTGAACCGCCCATGGCCCTAAAGGCCTCATTCAGAGCCAATATCCAGGCCGTAGCGACGGACGGACGGCCGCCTGCATCTTCGAACGACTCCTGCCAGGTGTCGGCTTGTTTTGCATCGCCGTTGAACCGATAAATTGAGGCCAAAGCAATGTAAGCCATGGGATTGAGATGTTCCTCATCTGCATCCCACCCTTTCTCAAAACAAGCAATTGCACCTTGTGGCCCGTCCAATTGACCCCGTTGTAAAGCAACCATTCCTGCTTGACTCCACGCAAGAGGAAGGCGTCCAATAAGAAGGCCACGAAATACCATCCAAGTCTGCCCACCACCGAGAACAACAAGTGCCAAGAACCCCGACCACTGTTCCAATTGGTTCAGGTCGGGCCATGTAAGAACCATCAAACCGCCCGCCCCGATGCAAAAGAGAAACCCCGACATGGGGGCGATGAACACATCGCGCCTGGTTCGGACCATATGGTGCACTCCGACGAGAACTCCGTAAGACCCCATGGCCAGGACAACGCCCAAGAGAACGGTCAATTCCATAGGACGGGGGGCCGATTCTCCGAGCACAGAAAAGGCCGTGATGGTGGCCAAGAGCCAACCAAAACGACGGGATATTTCGGGAAAGGGTTGGTGGCGGCTGCCAACAAGAAGCGAAATGGATACGACTGCCATGGATATGAAAACGAGGGTTTTCCCAACCTCTGCATCGATGATCATTGCTTCTCCTCAAACAAGTTCAACCAACGGTGGAATATCATGCTTTGTGATATTTAGAGCCTCGGGAAATCTCTGTTGCCCGGTAAAGTTGTTCCACCAAAATAACCGAGGCCAGTTCGTGTGGAAACGTCATTGATGACAGGGAAATACGGGGCAGGGATGCGATACGTTCCTCTTTTGGCCATCCTTCTGCAGGCCCGATTGCAAGATGGACATCGCCAGTGGATAGAGTCCATCGCTCAACGCGTTCTGAAAACTTGATTGAGTCCTCTTGAACACCCCCTTCATCCATCAAGACGACCTCGCCTTTGAGTTGAAGCAGAGCCTCTACGTAATCCAACGGGTCCAATTTATTTGGATGCATGATGCAACGGATGGAACGCTGCTCAAGTCGTTGGGCATATGTTCCGAACATTGTTGCCATTGCCCTATCCTTGGTTTTACCATGGAGGTGTACGGTAATTCGGCCCATACCTTACCCTCTAGGGTTGAGTTCTTGAACCTCCCCGAACAGGCAAGACTTCAATTAAGCAAAAGGCCAGGTTAGGAAACATGGGATGGTGGCCTTTTGGTAAGAAACGAGAATCCTCTCGTTTCACGAACAACGATCCCCTTCTCAAAGATACCCGGACTTGGATCGGTGAATTAAGGGATGCGTGTGAAAAGAATTTTGACCAGCCGGAAGAGGCACGACGCCAAATTCGCCAAATGCAAGTTGAATGGAGGGATGCAGTTGATCAGGAGATGCTCAATCCTTCGACCCGAGAAGGTTTGGAAAGCAGAGCATTTCGACTCCTTACATGTACCGACAAGGAATGGCTCGATTGGCTGGATAACCTTGACTTTTGGAAGGCCGGTTGGAAGGCCGAGAATGAAACGGAGAACGAGAATTGAATAAGGTCCGCCTCTAGGCTCACAACATGGGTCAAACCCCAACATTACACATGCTCTATACCTGCCCGTTTTGTTGGAAGGTTCGGGGGCTAATCGAACACCTTGGCATGGAGATTGATTACGTTCCAGTCAACGGTATGAAAATTAAGAAAGATGTGGCATTTGCTGACGGCTGGGGAAAGGTTCCGGTCTTTACAAACGAAGAAGGAAACTACTTTGTTGACTCTACTCCACTTCTCAAGCACATTGACGCCACCTACAACAACGGGGAAATGGCTGCAATGGGAGATGCTGCTCGTCAACATCAATGGTTGGAATGGGTGGATGCTCACATGTCAAAGGCTACGGTTCCAATTCTCTACGGCACCCTAGGCTCAGCGCTAAAAACAACCACTCGGATTTCAAAAATTGAAAAGTTTGGTTTTATCTCGAAGCGGCTCTACGCCTGGGCTGGATTCCCCATTATGTGGGGGATTATCGCCAAGAAGCGCGTCAAGAAGGATGGACGTAAGCCAAAACAACTGTGGCATGATTTGCTCACAGAATTTACTACATCGCATGAAGGGAAGGAATTCTTCGGAGGGTCAAGCCCCGATTTGGTGGATTTTGCTGCCTACGGATACATGCGGTCAATATCTCCATTCCCTCAATTCAATCAATTGACTGACCATGCTGCCGGAATTGCCTGGTACAATCGAATGGAAGGCACCCGTGCGAAGTGAAGAACATGGTTCGCCTCGCAACGCTTGACTTTGTCAAAGTCGCTTCGAGCACTATTGTTCTGGGTTCGAACAAAGGCGGTTGGATGTACTCTAGTCAACGGCCTGCACACGAGGTATGCTTGCCAACGTTTTACACCATGAAGTCCTACCTAAATCACGAACAAATCGCTGCTATACTCGACCTACAGACCCCTCTTGATAAAGCAAGTCTACCCGTTGATGACTTAACTGCGAATGACCTTCAAGAACTTGCCCAGTTTATCATGGAGAGCGATGAATTCAAAGGGTTCTGTGAGGCTCAGGGTAGCGCATGGGAAATCCGCCTACCATCCGAAGGAGAATGGCACCTTGCGCAACAACAGAATGCGATTGAATTGGAATCGGGTGGAAATGAACGTCTTGTGGACGGCCCAACATCAAACAACCGTGGTGCAATGATGGATGGACGCCCGCGTCCAAACGAAATCATCGGCCCGGCTGCTTCTCAGTCAGCCCTTATGGCCGTCCACCCCCGTAATGCGACAATTTTCGTAAAGGGTACAGTTCCAACACAACGAGCCCTCCCTGGCGTCTATGCTCGTCTCGTCTTAACGCCTGTTCGCACTCAACCTGCCAAACGTGTTCCATCATCCACTGATACTTGGGCAAACGTTCGTTCGGAACTGCTTTGGACGACACTTCTCGGCATCGTTCCGTCATTTGCCATACCCATTGCTCGCGGCATGGGTGATTACGCCATTGATGGGTGGTTCAATCTCTTCTTTGGAGGATTGTGTGCTGGATTTTTCACGGGTGCTATCTGGCGACCCAAACGGCCCATTCTACGGTATGATTCCGTTCAATCGTTTGAAGAATCACTGGACAGTGAATCCCAATAAGATTCACTCCGAATGGCATCTGCGGCACAAATTGTGGCCATGTTCACGATGTGCCTAACACCGTCTTGGCGGGCAACCAACTGTACCGGGCGAGCCATTCCTTGGAGGATTGGCCCTGTCATTTCAGCATCCCCAAGCTCCTCCAGCAGCTTGTACGCTATGTTGGCTGCTGCAAGATTTGGAAGTACGAGTACGTTCGCTGGACCCTTCAGTTCCATAAACGGATACTCCGCTTGGACGGTAGGGTTCAGGGCAGTATCGCCTTGCATAGGTCCTTCTATGACCAAAGAGGGATCGAGTTCTTTTGCGATTTCAACCGCATCTTCAATGCGTTCACTACGCTGTGCCCGGGTAGAACCGAAATTGGAGAACGAAAGCATAGCTACTCGGGGAATCACTCCGAACCTTCGTGCAACTTTGGCAGTTTGAACGGCAATCTCTGCCAGCGTTCTGCTGTCAGGATAAACATTGACGGTAGCATCGGCGAGGAAAATAGTCCTGCCTTTGATGTTCATCATGTAGCATCCAATGATGCAATGACTGTTCTCGGCCTTTCCAATCAGTTGAAGTGTTGGGCGCAGAACATCTGCGTAGTTTCGACTTACACCGCCGACAAATCCGTCTGCATGGCCCGATTCAACCATCTGACTGGCAAAATATGGCCGGCTCTTCAATAAGCGAGCAGCATCGGGCCAAGTGGTGCCCTTGCGCTGGCGTTTCTCAAAAAAGGCGTTTGCATACTCGGTCTTACGGCGTTCATCGTACCGCGGATCGTATCGTTCGTACTCAAAGTGCAATCCCAATTCAGCAACCATTCGGTCAATACGGTCGGTAGGGCCGAGTAGAATCGGAAAGCATATGCGTTGTTCGGACAGTTGTGCCGCTGCACGAAGCACAGCCTCATTGTCGCCCTCGGGGAATACGATTCTCTTGCCTTTCCCTTTGACTTGATTGATGACTTGTCTCATGACGGAGTAGGATTCGCCAAGTCGGGATTCAAGTTCCTCCTTGTAACGAGTTACGTCAAAATCCGCTGCGTTTACGCCGGTAATCCCTTCATCTACTGCGGCTTGAGCCACAGCAGCAGCCTCCCAAATCAGTACTCGGCGGTCAAACGGTTTCGGAATGATGTATTCGGGCCCGTATTGCATGACGACGCCATCGTAAGCCGCTGAGATATAATCCGGTACGGGTTCCTTTGCTAGGGCTGCAAGCGCTCGTGTTGCAGCCATTTTCATGTTTTGAGTGATGTCTCGTGCACGAACATCCAGCGCGCCTCGGAAGATGTACGGGAAGCCAAGAACATTGTTCACTTGGTTCGCATAATCGGAGCGGCCTGTTGCGATGATGGCATCCTGTCGGACTGCAAGGATTTCTTCAGGAAGAATTTCTGGAGTCGGGTTGGCCAATGCGAAAATAATCGGCTTATCGGCCATGCTCTTGACCATGTCTTGAGTGACCAAACCCCCTCTTGATAGACCCAGCATGACATCGGCTCCTCTCATCGCATCGCTGAGGTCTCCATCTGCACGGTCGTGGGCAAACGGGGCTTTGTATTCGTTGAGTTCCCCCGCATCCAATCGCTTCTTTGTAACGATACCTTGGCTGTCGACGAGGGTGATGTTCTCCAAACTCACTCCAATCGCAATGTAGTGATT